>NZ_JBQFRP010000005.1:0-288699 GCF_056537465.1 Ruegeria sp. CE8 | reverse complement strand
CAGCAGCATCCCAAAAGTCGACTGGCTACTTGGGGATCGCGGCTATGACGCCGACTGGTTTCGAGAAGCGTTAAAAGACAAAGGGATACGCGCCAGCATCCCCGGCCGTAAACAACGCAAGACCCCGGTCAAGTACGATAAGCGTAGGTACAAACGCCGCAACTGTATCGAGATTATGTTCGGCAGACTCAAGGACTGGAGACGCGTCGCAACCCGCTATGACCGCTGTCCCAAAGTACTCCTTTCTGCCATCGCGCTCGCAGCAACCGTAATCTATTGGTTATGAATCCTGACCCTAGAAATCTTGATCAACCCTGCTTGCAACTCAAAACCTACGTTCAAGCCCAAGCTCAAAATCAGTTTCTGAGAAACTGTAGGCATCGATGCCGGAGTTTGTGCGGCGATACGCGACTTGTGCAAAGGGCGAAAAACCATTGCCGATAAAAAGGTCGTTTTTTTCAACTCTTAACGTCGAACCCCAAGTGATTTCATCCGGGTCTCCAGTCAGCAAAGGGCTCGGTGTCTTAAACGCTGTGCGTTCGAGATAAGCGGAGGGGCGATATGTGAATCCCCCGCGTGCATTATATTGGCCAAACAGAGTCAGTCTTTTGCGGGTGTAGTTTTCGAGGTTGGCGTCCACGGATTTGTCCTGCACAAAAGCACTCAGTCCAATTACGCCACGTCCACCTACTGATCGCCGTAAGCCCAACTCGCCTTCAAAACTGTGTCCGTCCAGCGCGCTAGATCTGGGGCTATGCAACTTGAAACCGCTGATGGCACCAAAGACGGAGACACCCAGCAAGTTGCGGCGCTCGAACGCTGCTTGCAGTCCGACGCGGTTCTCATAGACGTTCCCCCCGATCAACCGGGTGGCCAGAACCGGCCCAAATGAACTCGTCGTGTATTGCGAAAGAGCGCGCAGCCCAAGACGTCCCACGAAGATATAATCATCATGTTGCGAAGTAGGTGCTTCGGTGAGGTCAAAGTCTACCGAGGCAAAAGCGACCATTTGTACATTAGGAAGGGAAATATTGAGCGGCTGTCGAAAATTGGCGGCACCCGTTGCACGCAGCCCTATCTCCGTCGAGGTGTCGCGGTTTAGAGTAAAAGGCAGATCCAGCCCGAAGAAGTTGAGTGTTATCGAGTCTGTATCGTATCGTCTGTTGTTGCCGACTTGCGTGAACCCGATGCTGAGATCCCAGTCAAATCCACGCCGTGCGTCAATTTCGCGTATAAAACCCAATACGCGAGCCCGTACGGGATCTGGAAGATCACCAGAGAGAACGGTGAAAAACTCATTTCTGGCGCGGGTCCACTGTCTGGCCATGAAAAATGCACGGGCCAGTTCCAGGCGAACCCTGATCAGGTTCGGGTTTGTCGCCAGAATAGTTGAGAACTTTTCGATCGCGGACTGGGGTCGACCGTTTTCGAGGTCAGAAAGCCCGCTCAGAAACAAGGATTCGATCTCGATTTCATCTGCAAGCAGTGCGGTAGACGTTGCGACGCTTGACTCGGCATGCAGTCGCCCGGCAGTTAGACTCGTCAACAAAAGACATGTGAGCACAAGTAACAGCCGTATCATACCAGATTCCATTGTTGAGTAATTCTGTGGTGGTCTGAAAAGGCTTGGTTGGGCGAGCTAATAATTTGATTTAATTTTGTTTTAGGTATTGCGTTGCCGGAATATTTCTGTCCCTCACCCAATACCTGTCGCATTTCAAACACCAAACAGATAGTCCTTTAGATTGAAATGTTAACAGAGGTTGCACTGATTAAGGGAGTAACTAATGTGCCGTTAATACATTGACTATGGAGCAGTTATGAAATCCCGAATTAGTTGCCGGATTGCAGCATTTATTCCGGTTGTTCTTTTGAGCGCCTGCGGTGGTATCGCGGGGCTTGATATAGATCTTAGTGACGACGACGATAGTAGTAGTACGCCTTCAGGCGGCCCGATTTCCACCATACCGGCGGAAAAAATTGTTCTTCCCCAGAATGGTACGGCGACGCTCAATGGGCGGGCTGTGGTCCAGGCGTTTACTACAGATCAGTCGACCGGAAACATCACGGCACAGGGGCAGACCGGTCCTGCATCCTCCACAATGGTCGTTACGACCAGCGCAGGAAACATTGTCGCTGCCACTGCAAGCGCGGCTGGTTCCGTTGCTGAACTTGACGGACGCGCAGGAGACACTGTCGACCAGGGCACTGTAGTTGTTGCGATCAACTCGCCTGATCGGGACAAGGCGGTCGTGCTTGTCGACCCGTCCAGAGCTACTTTTGAATATCAGACGTTTGGGGTCTGGTTAGAGGGGCGGGGAGAGGCCAACGGCACTGCAGGTGCTGGTTCGTGGGGGTCGGTCACCCCGACAGCAGATATGCCCAGTGGAGGGACCGCGCAGTACACCGGTGCAAGCACAGGAATCGCGCGCCTTTCTGATGGTGATAACTACCAGACTTCATCGGCCATCAATGTAACTACAGATTTCTCAACGGCGACCATAACCAGTAAGAACACATCTGTGGACAGTTTGCGAGTAGGTGGCACGACACGTGCGGCCCCCGAACTGGATTTCTCAGGGACAGGGAACGTCTCGAATTCGGGGTTTACGGCTAATATCTCAGGTTCTGCGACAAGCGGCCGAGCCGATGGTGTGTTCTATGGGCCCAAAGCCGAAGAGGTGGGCGGCACATTCAGTGCAACCGGTTCCGGTGGCGTTGCATATATAGGTGCATTTGGGGCGGATTGATATCTGAGGAGAGCCTTTGGCAAACAAAGGCTCTCGCTGCAATTGGTACGGGTACGGGATGGCTAAGTTTATGCCAGAGCCGGAGAACAGTAGCGAAAAGCGTTCACTCGGCGATCTTTATTGCCGCCGCAGCAGTTCGAATAGCCTGAAGATTCTCACCGTACACTTCGGGCCGGTCCACCGATCCGCCTTTGAACACGGCAGATCCAGCCACAAGCACATCCGCTCCCGCTGCAGCAACTAATGGAGCGGTTCGAGGATCGACCCCGCCGTCGATCTCGATATGCACCGGGCGGTCTCCGATCATCTGGCGTAGCTTGCGAATCTTGGCGGTCATGTCGATGAACTTCTGCCCGCCAAAGCCGGGGTTGACGGTCATGACACAAACCAGATCGGTGAGGTCCAGCAGGTGCTCGACCACCTCGGCCGGAGTGCCGGGGTTCAGTGCAACACCTGCTTTCATTCCGGCCGCGCGGATGGCTTGCAGGGTGCGGTGCGTGTGCGGACCGGCTTCGACATGCGCCGTCAGAATGTCTGCTCCTGCATCTGCATAGGCCTGAATGTAGGGATCAACGGGCGCGATCATCAGATGCACGTCCATGACCGTTTTGACATGCGGACGGAACGCTTTGACCGCTGGCGGGCCAAAGGTCAGGTTTGGCACGAAATGCCCGTCCATAACGTCGACATGGACCCAATCAGCCCCTTGGGCTTCGATAGCCTGAATCTCGGCGCCGAAATTGGCGAAGTCGGCGGACAGGATCGACGGGGCGATCTTGATGCTGCGGTCAAAGCTCATGGTTGGCCTCATTTGGATAGCGTGTTGGCACCGCATATAGCGGCGATATGCAGCGATGGGTAGGCCCCTTGGGCCGCAACGGCGTTTACAAAACTTTCACCCAACCGACACATAGCCGTTGAATCTCATCTGTAGCTGACCGCCAACACGAATTGGGGGTGGCACGTGCTGCGCATAGAGAAATTGACCAAACGCTTTGGCGACAATGTTGCCGTAGATGCAGCGACACTGGATGTAGACAAGCCTTGCATGATCGGCATCATCGGGCGGTCGGGCGCGGGCAAGTCGACCCTGCTGCGGATGATCAACCGCCTGACCGACGCAAGCAACGGCGAGATTCTGTTCGAAGGCCGCGATGTCACCAAACTGAGGGGCCGCGAGAAACGCGCGTGGCAAGCCGATTGCGCGATGATCTTTCAGCAATTTAACCTTGTACCGCGCATGGACGTGGTATCGAACGTGCTGCACGGCACGCTGAACCGTCACTCGACGCTGGCGACCATGTTCAACCTGTTCCCGATGGAAGACATCCACCGCGCGATCGACATTCTGGATCGTCTGGGGATTGCCGAACATGCGCCCAAACGGGCCGAGGCGCTATCGGGCGGTCAGCAACAGCGTGTCGCCATCGCGCGCGCCCTCATGCAGGATCCCAGCATCATTCTGGCGGACGAACCCATCGCCTCGCTTGACCCAATGAACGCGCAGGTCGTGATGCAAGCCCTACGTCGCATCCACGAAGAGGACGGCCGCACCGTCATTGCCAACCTGCACACACTGGACACTGCCCGCCGCTATTGCGACCGCGTGGTCGGTATGCGCGACGGTCGTATCGTATTCGACGGCCTGCCCGAGCAACTGACAACGGGTGTCGCCCGCGAAATCTATGGAGCCGATGCCAGCTTCTCGGAAGAGGCGACCTCGACCGAGATCGAAACGCTGGACGCGACCCAGAAGGCCCTGATGGAAGCCGAGGCCACCATCTAAGCCCGATCGACCCCTTTCATCGACCGGCCGATGAAAGGCCGGCGCATCAAACCGGAGAGAGACAGATGAAAAAACTGATTGCTGCCCTGGCGGCCACAACCGCGATGGCCGCGCCGGCCATGGCTCAGGAAATCAGCGAATTCCGCATCGGTATCCTGGGTGGCGAGAACGCTCAGGACCGTCTGAATAACAACGAATGCTTGCGCGAATACGCCGAAGAAGCACTGGGCGTTGAAACCAAGCTGTTTGCCCCCGCTGACTATGACGGCGTAATCCAGGGTCTTCTGGGCGGCACTATCGACATGGCGTGGTTGGGCGCGTCGAGCTATGCAAAAACCTATTTGAGCGACGCCGAAGCGGTTGAGCCGGTACTGGTCAAAGTCAACACCGACGGCGGCTACGGCTATTATTCGATCGGTTTTGCCCGCAAGGACAGCGGCATCGCCTCTCTGGAAGACATGAAGGGTAAGACCTTTGGCTTTGGCGACCCGAACTCGACCTCTGGTTACCTGATCCCGTCCATCGAAATTCCTGCGGCTACCGGCGCGACCATGGACTCGGGTGATTACTTCGGCGAAGTGAAATTCACCGGCGGCCACGAGCAGACCATCGTTGCAGTGAACAACGGTGACGTTGACGGCGGCGTAACCTGGGCCGACGGTCTGGGTGACTGGGAAGACGGGTATCAGTCGGGTGCGCTGCGCCGTGCCGTCGATGCCGGTCTGGTCGACATGAACGACATGGTCGAAATCTGGAAATCCAAGCCGATCCCGGAAGGCCCCATCGTTTTGCGCAAAGCTCTGCCTGTGGACGTCAAAGAAAAGATGACCGCCCTGATGGCCGGTCTGGCTGACAAGGACCGTGACTGCTTCTACGGCGTTGCAGCGGGTGAAGCGAAAGCATTCGAGCCGATCACCCACGATGCGTATGAAATCATCATCGAAGCGCGAAAGCTGAAGTCCAACTAAGCCTGCACACCCATTGATCGGGGTCCGGTGACAAATCGGGCCCCGTTTTTCCACTCAGGAGCATTCCATGACAGACCTGACCGCAGGGTCCCCCAACGTCGACCAGATCCGGGCCGACTATACCGAGATGACACGACGCAAGCGGGTCTATGGTGGTATCCTTCTGATCGTTTTTGTGGCCCTGTTGGCCGCAGGTTTCCGCACAGCTGACGATCGAAACGCTGGCAGTTTCATCGACGGTTGGCACCGCATCTTCGACTACCCAACCGAGGTTCTGTCAGAGGCGTGGGATAAAATCGACGCGCTGCCTGCCAATCTGGTCAAGTTCTTTCCGGCACTGGTCGAGACCCTCAACATCGCCGCCGCATCGACCCTGACCGGAACTATCGCAGGGACGTTTCTGGCGCTGATGTCCACCCGCGGCATGGCGCTGTGGCCGTCGCTGATCCCGCTGTTTCGCCGCATCGCGGACATCTGCCGCGCGGTGCCTGAAATCGTGATTGCCCTGGTGCTGATCTTTGTTCTGGGCGGTGGCCCGGTTCCGGCGATGATTGCCATTGCAATCCACACCGCAGGCGCGCTGGGCAAACTGTTTTCCGAAGTGAATGAGAACGCCTCGCTGAAACCGGTCGAGGGTCTGCACTCGGTGGGTGCCAACTGGTCGCAACGGATGTATCTGGGTGTCATTCCTCAAGTTGGTCCAAATTATGTCAGCTATGCGCTGTTGCGGTTCGAAATCAATATCCGCGCCTCGGCCATTCTGGGTTTCGTCGGTGCGGGCGGTCTGGGCTATGAGCTGCGGAACTCGATGTCCTGGGGGCAGGGACGGTATGACGAGGCCGCCGCGATCTTCCTTCTGCTGTTCGTAACAATCGTCGTCGTCGATCAAATCTCGGGTCTCCTGCGCGAGCGTCTGACCCATGGTTCCGAAAAAGGAGCGCGGGCATGAGCACCTTCGCCACCGACTTGTCCATTTACGAACTGAAGGCCGAAGCCGACCGACTGTTCAACCGCAAACGTCTGGTGAATTTCGGCCTACCCGCGCTGGTGCTGGCCTATCTGACCTATGTGTTCTTTGCCTTTGACGTACCCGGTCTGACCGAGCGGGCCAACTGGGACAACGGCCAGACGCTGATTGCCGACAGCTATAGCTACAAAACCCATATCGAGCGCGACAACCGCACAGGCGAGGTTTCGGCTGCCGTCGAAGGGGAACGCAAAGGCCGCTACCCGGAAGGGCAGGCCCCGGAGTGGGTCAGCCTGGGGGAAACCACGGTCATTGATCTGGAAGACGGCCATGTCGTGCGCTTTGGACCCGAGACTGTAGAATACGATATCCCGGGTTACGGCACGGTCCGTGCGACACCGACTCGCTCATCGGGCGTTCAGGCTGAACTACCGGGCGGAGATGTCCCGGATTGGATCAATGTCTCGAAAAACCGGATGGCAATCACTACGGAAGCGGGGCGCCTGACGGTGACGCGTAATCGTTCCGAGGTGTTCCGCTACTTCAACGGGTGGGAATTGTTCTGGTTCACCCTCGATAGCCCCTACTATCGCAAGTCCTTCACTGAGTTGGCCGGGTTGGCCGCTCAAGGTGAGGCTGGAGAGATTTTCAACGATTTCTGGACCAACAAGATGTGGCGGCACCAAGACGTTGCATGGGCAATCTTTGAAACCATCCTGATGGCGTTCCTTGGAACATTTGGTGCCGCGATGGTGGCCCTACCGTTGGCATTCCTCGCCGCTCGCAATTTCAACCCTCTAAGGTCGCTCAGATTTGCCACTCGTCGCATCTTTGACTTTGTGCGAGGCGTGGATGCGCTGATCTGGACAGTTATACTGGCGCGGGCTTTTGGCCCCGGACCATTGACCGGCGCACTTGCCATGCTGGTGACTGATACGGGTACTTTCGGCAAGATTTTCTCAGAAGCGCTTGAAAACGTCGACCAGAAGCAGATCGAAGGGGTTCAGTCCACAGGCGCGAATGCCCCGCAGCGCTATCGCTTTGGTGTGATCCCGCAGGTGACACCGGTGCTGTTGAGCCAGCTGCTTTACTTCCTTGAGTCCAACACCCGTAGTGCGACAGTGATCGGCGCGATCACGGGCGGTGGTATCGGCCTGCTGCTGACGCAGGCGATCATTACCCAGAAGGACTGGGAGGAGGTCGCTTACTACATTGTCCTGATCATCCTGATGGTGATGCTGATGGACTGGTTCTCGGGGTGGCTGCGGCGGCGGCTCATTCAGGGAGAAACCGGCAAAAAGCGTAAGCCCAAGGACGCTAAAGCGAAGTCGTTCCCGCTGCCATGACCATAGTTAAGGACAAACAGACCATGGCGCGACTGCGTTTAGACCAGCCGTTCATCCATCCGGAGTGTCAGATCACCGCCAGTTACTTCGGCGAATTCGTCGAAATCGGCGCTGGGACCCGTGTGGCGAATTCGACTTTTGGCGACTATTCCTACTGCGACCGTACCTGTGACATCGCCAATGCGGAAATCGGCAAGTTTGCCAACATCGCCAGCTTCACGCGGATCGGTGCAACGGATCACCCGATGGAGAAAGCGTCGTTGCACCATTTCCTCTATCGCTCGGCCGACTATTGGGACGATGCGGAAGACGACGCAGAATGGTTCGAGTGCCGCGCCAGCCGCATAACTCGGATAGGCCACGATACGTGGATCGGTCACGCGGCGATCATAAAGCCCGAAGTGACCATCGGCCACGGTGCGGTCATAGCTTCGGGTGCGGTCGTCACCAAGGATGTGGCACCATATACCATCGTAGGCGGTGTCACGGCTGAGCCGATCCGGGGCCGGTATCCGAAAGGCGTGGCCGAGCGTATGATAGCTTTGGCCTGGTGGGATTGGGACAATGCCCGCCTGCGCGCGGCTCTGCCGGACTTCCGTGCATTGAGCGCGGAAGCGTTTCTGGACAAGTACGAAACGGTTTGAACGGCCGTGAGGCGAAAACTCCCGCGCCCGCGTCCGCATCGGCTGCGCCGACGCGACCTGGCGGCCTTGGGCTCGGCGCCGCGCTTTGCGCGGCGCTATGCCCAACGGGATGAGCCCTCCGTGAGGAGGTCGAAGAGGGGCGGGAGCGTTGCCGCCTAATCTTCGTTCAAGGTCAGGGTAACCCGGTCTCCGGCAAAAACAGTCCGTCCGAACTCAACAGGCAACCCGTTTGGGTCCGCGTTTATTCCAACAGAATAGAGAACCGGCGTGCCTTCGGGCAGGCGCAGGTGCAGAGCTTGGGTCGCCGTGGCTGCGCGGGCAGTCAGGCGCGTTGAGATACGTGTGTAGTCCGCAACACCGCATTGCTGCAGGGCTTTGGTCACGGACTGAGTGTCTGACAGGGCTTCAAGAATTTCGGGCAGGCGTTCTGCGGGGAAGACGCTTTGAAACAGGCCGATCGGCTGCCCGTCGGCGAGGGAAAGCCCGTCATAGACATGCACAGGATCACCAGCGGCAATCTGTAATGCCTCGGCTTCGGTTCCATCCGCTGTGCGCGTGGTCAGGGTCAGGATTTTCTTTCCGGGAATCTTGCCACTGGCCGAAATACTCTTGTGGTATCGCACGCGTCTACCAATCGCATAGTCGGTTGGTTGTGCGGCCACAAAAACACCGGCGCCGCGGCGGGCATGAACCAGGCCTTGTTCGGCCAAATCTGACAGGGCACGTCGCACCGTGTGGCGGTTGACCCCATGTTTGGCGGCCAGTTGCGCCTCGGTCGGCAGGCGATCACCAGTGTTATAGCGGCCTTCGGCGATGTCGGATGTCAGGCTCAACGCGATGCCTTTCCAGACGGGTGTTTTTCTCATGTCATCAAAACTTCACAAGGATGCGGATTGCGAGTCGCCGTGGTGGGGTGTAATATTTGTCTAGTTGTATAGATCAAGTAGACAACCCGGCCAAGAGGCTTTGATGGCAGATCAGACAAATATTGAGAATGCAGCACGGCAGGGCTGGATGGGCCTGCTGGCGCGTGCACCCGAAGGGGCGCTGATGGCGCTTTGGGACAAATACGAAGCTTGTCCAGATTTCGAGTGGCTGCGCAGCCCCGAAGTCGGTGGCGTGATGGTTCGCGGGCGCACAGGTGGTACCGGCGCACCGTTTAACCTTGGAGAAATGACCGTCACGCGCTGCTCATTAGTACTGAACGACGGAACAGTCGGGCACGGATATGTGCAAGGCCGTTCCAAGCCCAAGGCCGAGGCGGCCGCGCTGATCGATGCCTTGATGCAGACCTCGGCTGCAGATGCTGTTCGTGCGCAGGTGATCGCGCCGCTCAACGATCAAATGCAGGCCGCCAAAATGGGCCGAGCGGCCAAGGCCGCAGCAACGAAGGTCGAGTTTTTCACCATGGTCAGGGGAGAGGATTGATGAGCACGCAGTCCCAGTTTTCGGGTGGGTTTCAGAACGCGCCGGTCGATGCCGCCCACGCGTTTCGTGCCGCCATGACCGTGATGGCCCGGCCGGGCGAGATCCGTCACGTCACCGGTGGCCAGCCGCCAGAACCCCTTTCGGTCGCAGCGGGAACTCTGCTGCTGACACTGTGCGATCCGGACACAAAGGTTCATCTGGCGGGCGCAGCTGATACGGATGCCGTACGCCATTGGCTGACCTTTCACACAGGGGCGCCTCTCTCGGCGCCTGCGAACGCAGATTTTGCGGTCGGGACTTGGTCGGAACTTGGGCCATTGAGCACATACCGTATCGGGACGGCAGAATACCCGGACCGGTCAACAACCCTGATTGTTGAATGTGACGACCTGCAACAGGCAGGAGCTGTCTTGCGCGGTCCGGGCATCAAAGACACGGCGCGCCTGACCTTGCCGGACGTTTCGGCGCTGCAGGTCAACGCGGCTTTGTATCCGCTGGGGAGTGACTTCTTTTTCACGTGCGGTGACAGGGTTGCAGCCCTGCCGCGCAGCACGCAGATCAGTTTGGAGGTCTGAGCGATGTATGTAGCAGTCAAAGGTGGTGAAAAGGCCATCGAAAACGCGCATGCCTGGTTGGCCGAGGAACGGCGTGGGTCGACCGATATTGCCGAACTGAGCATCGCGCAAATCCGTGAGCAACTCAGTCTGGCGGTCAACCGAGTTATGGCCGAGGGCTCTTTATGCGACCCCGATCTGGCTGCGCTGGCGATCAAACAGGCGCGCGGCGATCTGATCGAGGCGATCTTTCTGATCCGGGCCTATCGGACCACGTTACCGCGATTTGGGTATTCCAATCCGGTTGAAACAGGCGAGATGGCCTGTGACCGCCGTATCTCGGCCACGTTCAAAGACGCGCCGGGCGGTCAGGTCCTTGGACCAACGTTCGATTACACACACCGGTTGCTGGATTTCAAACTGGCCGCCGACGGTGAAGTTCCAGCCGCGCCCGAGGGGCAACCTCGCATGGAAGCAACGCCGCATATCACCGAATTCCTCAAGGGAGAGGACATTATTCAGGATGATCCAGTCAGCAATGCGACGCCTGGCGACCTGACGCGTGAACCGATGGAGTTTCCGGCGAACCGCCCCCTGCGCCTGCAATCGCTGACACGCGGGGACGAAGGGTTCGTGTTGGGCATGGCCTATTCGACCCAGCGCGGCTACGCCCGCAACCACGCCTTCGTGGGCGAATTGCGCATCGGAAAAGTCGCGGTTGAGATGGACATCCCCGAGCTGGGTTTCGCCATCGAGATCGGTGAAGTCGAACTGACCGAATGCGAGACGGTGAACCAGTTCAAAGGATCCAAGACCGAACCGCCGCAATTCACGCGCGGATATGGGCTGGTATTCGGCCAGTCGGAACGTAAATCCATCGCGATGGCTCTGGTCGATCGCGCCCTGCGTTGGGAAGAGTTGGGTGAGGACAATCTGGGCGCTCCTGCGCAGGATGACGAATTTGTCCTCAGCCACTCAGACAACATTCAGGCCACCGGTTTCCTCGAACATATCAAGTTGCCGCATTACGTGGATTTTCAGTCCGAGCTGGAACTTGTCCGCAAACTGCGCCGTGAGGCCGAAGAGCGGATCACACCGAAGGAGGCTGCGGAATGAAGGCTGTCGTTTTTGATATCGGTGGAGTGTTGGTCGACTGGCAACCCCACCTTGCTTGGGCTGAAGAGTTGGGTTCAGAAGAGGCTGCGCATGCGTTCATTGAACGCACGGATTTCCTGGCCCGCAATGCCCGCGGAGATAGCGGCGAACGCTTTGCCGATCTGGCACTGGAGCTTGAGGACCCGCGGGATCAAACCCTGTTTGCGGCTTATGTCGAACTATACACGCGTACCGTCGAAAACCCGATCCACGGTACATGGGATGTGCTGGACCGGCTCAAGATGCGTGGAACTCCGGTTCATGCCATCACCAACTGGTCAGCTGAAACATGGCCGGAAGGGTTGAAGGTTCACCCGCGTCTTGGCGAAGTTTTCGGAACTCTTGTCGTTTCGGGGCAGGAGTGTGTGATGAAGCCCGATGCGCGGATTTTCGAACTGCTTTGCGAACGGGCAGGTATCGCGCCTCAGGACTGTGTGTTCATCGATGACGGTTTGCACAATGTCGAAGGCGCGCGCGCTGTCGGCATGGACGGCATACACTTTACCACTCCGCGAGCGTTGGAGGTTGAGTTGACCGAAAGAGGTTTCCTATGAGCGAGTATAATTTCGCCTATCTGGATGAACAAACCAAACGAATGATACGCCGTGCCATTCTCAAAGGGTTGGCGGTGCCGGGTTATCAGGTGCCGTTCGCCAGCCGCGAAATGCCGATGCCCTATGGCTGGGGCACCGGTGGGGTGCAGGTCTCGGCAGCGACCCTGACGCCCGAGGATACGTTCAAGGTGATCGATCAGGGTGCGGATGATACGACCAACGCCGTTTCTATCCGTAAGTTCTTTGAAAACACCGCAGGTGTTGAGACCACGGAAGAGACCGAGAAGGCAACGGTCATCCAGACACGCCACCGTATCCCCGAGGCTAAGCTGCGCGGGGATCAGATCATCGTCTATCAGGTGCCGATCCCGGAGCCTCTGCGCTTTCTGGAGCCGCGCGAGACCGAGACGCGAAAGATGCACAGCCTCGAGGAATACGGTTTGATGCACGTAAAGCTGTATGAGGATATCAGCCAACACGGTGCGATTTCGACCGCCTATGCCTATCCAGTGAAGGTGTCGGACCGCTATGTCATGGACCCGTCGCCGATCCCGAAATTCGACAACCCCAAGCTTGAGATGGACGCGATCCAGCTATTTGGCGCGGGGCGCGAGCAGCGGATTTACGCGGTGCCGCCGCATACCAAAGTCGTGAGCCTCGATTTCGAGGACTACCCGTTCGAGGCGACCAAGGCCAATCATCCCTGCGACCTATGTGGGGCCGAAGACAGCTATCTGGACGAAGTGATCATGGATGACGCGGGCAACCGGATGTTTGTCTGCTCGGATACCGATTATTGCCGGTCGCGCCGCGAGGCGGGCCAAGTAGGCCGACTGGCCGAGGAGGACGCGGCATGACCCCCCTGTTGCAGGTCAAAGGCATCGAGAAACGCTATGGCGCGCGGATCGGGTGCACGGATGTAAGCTTTGATCTCTATCCCGGCGAGGTGATGGGGATCGTGGGTGAAAGTGGCTCGGGCAAGTCCACCTTGCTGAATTGTATGGCCGGGCATCTGGAACCTGACGCCGGGCGGGTGGTCTTTGACACACGTGCCGATGGGCCGGTGGATACGGTCACCATGTCCGAGCCCGAGCGCCGGATGCTGAGCCGAACGGACTGGGCCTTTGTGCACCAACATGCCCGTGACGGTCTGCGGATGTCGGTCAGCGCTGGCGGTAATATCGGTGAACGCCTGATGGCCGTCGGCGACCGCCACTACGGCGCCATCCGGGACCGCGCGATCGACTGGCTGGGGCGGGTCGAAATCGACGAGACCCGCGTGGATGACCGCCCAACAGCCTTTTCTGGCGGGATGCAGCAGCGGCTGCAGATTGCGCGTAATCTGGTGACCGGACCGAGGCTGGTGTTCATGGACGAACCGACCGGCGGGCTGGATGTCTCGGTACAGGCACGTTTGCTGGATCTGCTGCGCGGGCTGGTTCGTGAGATGGGGCTGAGCGCCATCATCGTCACCCATGATCTGGCCGTGGTGCGTCTGTTGGCGGACCGGCTGATGGTCATGAAAGGCGGTCATGTGGTCGAAGCCGGGCTGACAGATCAGGTTCTGGACGATCCGCAACATGCCTATACGCAACTGCTGGTCTCCAGCGTTCTGCAGGTTTGAAGGTGAAGGCAATGATTGAACTCAAAGATGTCAGCAAAAGCTTTACCCTGCACAATCAGGGCAGCGCAGTTATTCCTGTGATGACAGGTGCGACACTGAAAGTGGCGCCCGGCGAGTGCGTTGCCCTGACAGGGGCATCAGGGGCGGGGAAATCCACGCTGATGCGGGTGATCTACGGAAATTACCTGGCCGCTTCGGGGCGGGTTCTGGTCGACGGGCTGGACGTTGCGCAAGCTGAACCTCGCGAAATCCTTGCGCTGCGGCGCGAGACCTTGGGCTACGTCAGCCAGTTCCTTCGTGTTGTACCACGGGTTCCAACGCTTGAGGTAGTGGCCGAACCTTTGCTGGCCATCGGCTGTGATAGACAGGTTGCGCTGGACAAGGCCGCGGGGCTGCTGGCGCGATTGAACATTCCAGAGCGTCTGTGGACCCTCAGCCCGACCACCTTTTCGGGGGGCGAACAGCAGCGGGTCAATATCGCGCGCGGATTTGCGCATGAATATCCTGCGATGCTGTTGGATGAACCCACAGCGTCTTTGGACGCACAGAACCGCGAAACAGTGCTGTCCCTGATCGAAGAGGCCAAGGCGCGCGGCGCTGCGATTGTGGGAATTTTCCATGACGTCGAAGCGCGTGACCGTGTATGTGACCGCGAGATTAACGTCTCGGATTTTACTCCGGGGATCGCTGCATGAGCCTTGCTCCGGTCATAGCGGTCGTTGGACCATCGGGTGTTGGGAAGGACAGCGTGATGGAAGCGCTGGCCGCGCATGCGCCGGGGATATCTCGTGTTCGTCGCGTGATCACCCGCCCCGAAGGTAAAGTGGGCGAGGATTTCGACCGGGTCTCGGTCGAAATCTTCGAGCAGATGGTGCTGGACGGCGCGTTTGCGCTGCACTGGCCGGCGCACGGATTGCTGTATGGCATCCCAAAAGAAATCGCAGCGCAACGGCAAGAGGCTGATGCTTTGTTGGTCAACCTGTCCCGATCGATGCTGATGCGGGCGCAGGAGGTTTTTGGTGATCTGATCGTGATCTCTCTGACCGCTGACCCCGAGGTGCTGGCGCAGCGCCTTTCCTTGCGCGGACGGGAAAGCGCCAGTGATCAGGTGCGCCGCTTGGGGCGGGCTGGCATTCCTTTGCCGGAGGGGTTGAACCGCGTGATCGAGGTCGACAATTCAGGGCCGCTGGACGTCACGATAGACACCATTCTCGCCCGACTTCAGCCGGAAAGGGCATAGCGATGGATCAGGTGAAACCGGCCATCTTTGGCTTCGCCCATCAGAGCGAGATCCTTGATCTGAAACGGTTCGGGCAGCAGCGGGACCAGTTGGTCTTCCAAAGCCGCCTGAACGGTGCTCAGTGTAGGCTTGTCCAGCCTGCCGCTGAGAGTGATGTGAAAGCGGAACATATCCATCACGTAGGGATATCCCCATCGAACAAGATTGGCGTCTTGTTCGGGGGTCAAACCGGTCGCGCGCCGACGCGCCAGTTCAGCCTCGGGCGCAGGGGCGCGAAAACGGTCCAGATCGCGGACGCAAGCCGCCGCCAGGTCGTTCAGCCCGTCCGAGTCGCCTGTCGGCCGCAACGCCAGAAAACGACCCAGCCGGGCAATTTCGACTCCGTCCAGGGTCACTACAGGCCGAGATTCTGCCAATCGTTCGCACGCGTCTTTCAGGTCGCCCAACGCCTGCCCATCATTGAGGCGAAACGGCGGCTTCATCGTCGCATGCAGCCCATATTTTCGCGGAACTTCGGTCACGGCCGAAACGTCCACGCCGTCAACGACAGGGTGCGCAACCTCGTTCCCGGATTCCATGTCCCATCCCAGCCATTGGGTTGCAAATTTCGTCCATTCGGCCTCGGCCGGTGGCGCAAAATAGATCGCGTATCGCGTGAATGTCACATTGGCCTCCTATGCGTGGCCTTCCCAATAGCTCAAACGTTGTGAAATTCAGATGACAGAAGAAATGATACTTGCCAATGCCACACTTGTTCTTCCGGATGAGACGGTGACAGGCAGCGTTCGGATTGTGGGTGATACCATTGCTGAGATCGCCACCGGCGCGACAGTTCCGGCGGGCGCGACGGATTGCGAGGGCGATTACATCTGTCCTGGTCTGGTTGAGCTGCACACCGACAATCTGGAACGGCACATCCAGCCGCGTCCCAAGGTCGACTGGCCGCACGCTGCCGCGATCCTGGCGCACGACGCGGAACTGGCGAGCACAGGGATCACCACTGTGTTCGACGCAATGCGGATCGGTTCGATCCCATCCGGCAACCGTTACAAGAAATACGCTCGTGGACTGTCACAAGAACTGTGGGACCTGCGCGAACAGGACGCGCTGAAGATCAGCCATTTTTTGCATCTGCGCGCCGAAGTGTGCTCGGAAACGCTGGTGGATGAGCTGGATGAATTTGGTCCCGAGGACCGGGTCGGGCTTGTTTCACTGATGGACCACACACCCGGACAGCGCCAGTTCCGCGACATGTCGCAGCTTGAAGCCTATATGAAGGGCAAGCACGCGATGAACGACGATGACTTCCTGCAACATGTGGCGCAGCTCAAGGCGCTGCGGGACCGGTTCGGTGACAGGCACGAGATCGAAACCGTTAAGGCCGCAAATCGGTTCGGCGCAATGCTCGCCAGCCATGATGACACGACGGAGGGGCAGGTCCGCGTGTCGGCTGGGCACGGCATCACCTTGGCTGAGTTTCCGACTACAGTTGAGGCCGCACGCGCCTGCCATGATCACGGCATCAAGGTGATGATGGGCGCGCCGAACGTGATCCGGGGTGGGTCGCATTCCGGCAATGTCGCCGCGCAGGAACTGGCCGAGCTTGGCCACCTCGACATCCTGTCTTCGGACTACGTGCCGGCCGCCCTGCTGCTGTCCGCTGCGCGCCTGGGCGAGATGTGGGGCGATTTCGCCCGCGGTATGAAGACCGTGACAAAAACACCTGCCGAGGCTGTTGGATTGGATGACCGGGGCGAGCTGCGGGCAGGCGCACGCGCGGACGTTATCCGGTTCCGCATGCGCGAAGGCGCACCGGCACTGAATGGCGTCTGGTCGCGCGGGCGGCGCGTGGCCTGATCAGGCCCTGTAGAACAGATAGCGATCCGGAGCGATGGTGTCCGGGCCGCCGATCTGGTCAAAGCCAACCAGAGGCTGGCCCGAGATCAGCAGACCCCCGGGCAGCACTACTTGTGCGATCAAAGGGCTGAGGCGCGCCGCTTCGGCAACGTCCTCATCCTTGACGCCGCGCCCGAAATCGTAATGCGCCATGGCGATCGTTGGCCCACCCTCGGCCAGTTTCTGCAGCATCGGTTCGGCCTCGCCCTGCAGAAAGTCCTCTGCCGGAGGCGTACTGGACGGATGACATTGCAGCACGCGGTCCATTACCCAGATTCTTCGGTTCGGCAGGATTTCCCGCAGATGGTCGTAGGTGCGGCCGTTTCCAAGGCCCATGTCCAGCACGTCGCCATCCATGTCGGCAATCTGATCAACTGCCCAGTTCAGACCGTCGCGTTGGGCAGTCAGGCGGCGCAGCATGGAATCCAGTCGGCTCATTCAGGTCTCCGTATTCAATCGCGGGCTACCGACCAGACAAAACCCGGGCCTTTCATAAGCCGGTGCAGCAGGTCGTGAGAAAAGGTCCAGATGTCCTCATCATGAACCAGATGGTGGGTCAAGATACCAAAGGGTTCCGTGTTGTCTGTACGGCCCTCGCGGCGGTCGCGCAGCAGCTGAACCGTTTTGGCGATCAGCGTCTCGGGCGCGGCCAGTCCGCGGGTTCCACGCCAGTCAATCGGATCCAGGTGTGTGTTGATCTGATCCAGCCCCGGGGCGGCCTGCGGGCTTGGTCTTGGCGTCGCGGTCGACAGGATGCGATACCCTGCGGCGGGCAACTCCTTGACAACTTCGGGCGCGATGCGGTTCCAGGGGGGGACGAACATGGGGCACAGCTGATCTGCGAACAGCGTGCGCATGCGCGTAGTCCCGGATTGCGCGTCTTGGACGATTTCGGACAGAGGTCGATGCAGGCGAAACTCGGATTTCTTCTCGCCTTTAGGCGCGTGGTTCTGATGTGCCCATCCATGAACAACAGGGATCAGGTTCGGTCGGGAGGATACGTATTCGACAAGCCCGTCTTCGGCATCGCGTGGAATGATGGCCAGATGAACCGGTACGCCCAGCTTATCCGACATCGCGGAAAGCCGATCCAGGTGTGGCGTCGTTGAAACGGCGTCATCGTCGCGCCACCATATCGGCAGAGCCAGCCCTTGCTGGTGCCAGACTTCAAGCTCTGCGGTCAAAGGGCTCCAGTCTGCAATCATGTGCGCTGCTCCCAAAGCCTTTTCGCAATCTGAACGGATTGCGCAGCACCATCGAAACCATGGGTGGAAACCGGGCGCGGCCCGGAAGCAATTACTTCGCTGACGGCCTGAAACAGGGCTTCCCCGTCCAGGGATTTACTTGGCAACACGCCTATTGCCGAAAGGTCCGATAGGGTTTGGCCGCGCAGGCTTTGCTCGACTTCGTTGCCGTCGTCAAACGGGATGAAAACAGCAGGTATCCCAGTCTGCAGAATGTCCAACGCAGTGTTGTAGCCGCACATGCTGACCGAGGCCGCTGCATGGGGCAGCATGTGTCGGAAATCGGGGCGCACGGGTCCCAATATCACTGGGAGGTCACCCGCCAGTTGCGCTAGTTGTTCAATACGCGCCTGTGCGTCCTGCCCGCCCACCAACAGGCGCCAGCGCCTGTTGGGCATCTTTCGGGCGGCCTCGATGGCCGCGCGAAAGATTGGCTGACCTACCGATCCGCCACCGGCGCTGACCAGCACTTCGTCCCTACCTATCGCGTTTGCGTGTGGGGTCGGGGTGGGTGGAGCCACGAAACCGGTGTAAAACAGGCGATGTGCCAATTGCTCGGACACTGGCCAACTGACGTTCAGGGGCACGACATTCTGATCCGAATGTACAAGGACGCCGTCGTAATGCTCCAGAATGGTTTTTTCGGCCCGTTCAGCCTTCGAGGGTTTGGACGGCGGCGCCAGAATGTCCCGGATCGATCCCAGAATGACCGGGCGCGGGTTCATGTTCCGGGCTGTCTCCAATGCTGCCGTGAATTCAGCGGCCAGTGACCGTCGACCGAATGGGTAAAGCTCTGTGATCAGAACGTCTGGCTCAAAGGTGCGAATGGCCTCGACCAATGCGGTTTTTCGCGCCTCGAAATAGTCGGGATCGGCGACCGTTCCTTCCTGAGTCAGTAAGCGGGTGAATTCTGTACCATCCGAACGCAGTGGCGGCAGTCCCAACATTGTCATTTTGGTGCTGTCCAGTTGCGGGGCAGGCATTCCGCCGGACACAATGAAGGTTTCGTGCCCATCCTGAACAAAGGCTCGGCCCAAGGTCAAAGCACGGCTGAGATGCCCGGTGCCCAGCAAGTGGGTCACAACGATCATGACCTTCATTCGGGAGCCTCCTGTCGCAGCAGCCGGATCGGCTCGGGGTAGGCGCAGAAGCTATCAAGATCGATGATGTAAAGGCGGTTTCGTTTGATTTTGAAGGGTGCAGGGCCTTCGAAATTCCAACTCCATGCCCCGGCTAATATCACGCGCATGATACCAATGTGGCACACGGCCACCGTGTCGCCCTGCAACCCGTCCAGCCACGGCTGCAGCCGTACCCGGACTTCTGCAGGGCTTTCGCCGTTCGGGGGGCGATAATCCCAACCCCAGTCCTCAATATGGCGGTAACCGCTGTCCGCGTCGGCAATCAGGTCGACACCGCGTTTACCTTCCCAATCGCCCCAGTTCATTTCGGTCAACGCTTCGGAAACGCTGGGTTCTTGCCCTGCCACCAAACGAGCTGTTTCGCTGGCGCGTTGCAGTGGGCTGGACCAGAGAGCCGCCGCACCCCACGGTTCGGGCAGTTGATAACCTGCCAGTTCCGTTCGGGCATCGGCATCCAATGGAATGTCGCTGCGTCCCTGAATGCGGCCCGCGCGGTTCCAATGCGTGTGACCATGGCGCAAAAGGGCAAGCTGGCTCATGAAATGGTCTCCGTCAAAGGTCGGGCCGCCTGCCAGAACCGGTCGGTTGCGCCGGGCATCAGGTGGCGTTCGGACATACGTTTACGGGCCTCGTTGCCCAACGCGCGGCGTGTTGCGATATCTTCAAGCAGCACCCGTATTCTGGCGGCCAGGCCTTCCGCTCCGGCATCGACGGACGGATACTCAGCAGGTGCCAGAACGTCTCGTACACCGGGTCTGTCCTGCGCGACGACGGGTACACCATTGGCCTGAGCCTCCAGATAGACCATGCCATAGGCTTCGTTGACGCCGGGCCAGACCAAAAGTGAAGCGGTCGCGTAAACAGCCTGCAGGGTTTCGCGGTCCAACTGGCCAAGAAACCGGACTTTAGACCCGAATGGGGCCATCAGGCCTTCGACTTCGGACCGGGCAGGACCGTCGCCTGCGATATTCAAGGTCCAATCGCCGGACAGCCGCGTCAGTGCCTGCGCCAGCAGTGTATAGGAGGCAAATTTATCACCGTGCCGCATCATCCCGACAGCCAACATTGGACCTTCGCAGGTTGACGCAGGCGGCAGGTTATCCATTGGCAGGAATGGCGGCAGTTCGACCAAACTCTGATCGCCGAATTTTTCGCGCTCCAAAGTAATAAGGTCGTTGGTCGTATGGTAAAAAATGATCCGAGCGGCGTTGCAGGCGTCATGTGCGGCCTGCGCGAACCCTGCCCATGGACCGTGCAAACGACTGGTCGCGCGGGTGCTTTCCAATTGAACATAGGGAATATTCCGCGCGGCGCACACCTTTGGGCCCAGCAGGTCGGGTGCCTTGTAATAGTTGTGGTACGTCACCCACAAGGCCGTGTCCGTGGGCAAATCTACAATTACACGCTGCGCTTCAGTGTCGGCTTCGGCTCGTAATTTAGATTGAACCTGAGCGTCGCCAGATTTGTCGTAAATGCGCAACCGGGACACCAGATCGATCCGATCCCCCTGTGCCGCAATGGCCTGCATCAGATTTCGCGCCATTTCCCTGTCGCCCGAAGGCACCGGGCTGTCCGGTGATTTCATCGGAGAGTAAAAGGCGACGCGGGCCATCAGCCTCTGTCCGCGCCCAGCGCACTCAGGCGTTTGGATAAAAGAGCAATGCCGGGATCCATGCGGAACTCGGCAATCAGGCGGTCATAGGCAGCCGCCGCCATCGCGGCCGAGCGTTCGGGATTGGTCGCCATTTCCGTTATGGCGGCTGCAAGAGCAGCCGGACTGTCATCCGACAAAAGCCCATGTACGCCGGTGTCGATGAATTCGGGAATGGCGGAAACCGGAGTCGACAAAACGGGCAGCAGCTGAGACGCGGCCTCCATCAAGACATTCGGCAAACCGTCCCGGTCGCCGTCTTCCGCGATCCGGCTGGGAAGCACGAACAGATCAGACTGGCGCATCGCTTCGATAACCTCGGGTTGATCGCACGCCCCTTTCCAGGTGATCCGATGCGATATCCTGGCGGCTTCGGCCCTGTTGCGCAGCGCATCGCCAAGCGCGCCGCCACCTATATGCGTCCAGTGCCAGTCCAGCGATTCCGGCAGAAGCGCGAAAGCATCTATCAGGTGGTCGAACCCCTTTTTCTCGACAAGGCGGCCAACCGAAACCATGTGAAACGGTCCCTCTGGTTTCCGGGCCTCTCGGGTTGGGGGAGCAGGGAAGCGGTCCAGATCCAAACCGTGGTAGATCAGGTCGACCCGCGCCGGGTCGTCGGCCAGACTGCGCAGGTGCTTGGCCCCGATTGCGGTGCAGGTCGCGCCGAAGGCCGCGCCGTGGGTGTTGGCTTGCAGTTTTTCCGCCTTTTCCCAGTCGGGCGAGGTCCAGATGTCCTTGGCATGTGCGGCAAAGCTCCAGGGCAGGCCGCGCATGATGGCCGCGTAGCGAGCGACCGAAGATGGAGTATGCATGAAATGCGCATACATGACCCGAGTTTCTTGGGGTAATTCGGTGGCCAGAACGCAAGCCTGCCCAAACCGTCGGATTCGGTTATGCGTCGGATCACGGCGCAGATCTGCGCGCCAGACATCATAGGCCTCGGCGTATCCAGGCAGGGTTTGCGCGATGCGACGCCCGGCCCAGACGCGCTCAGGTTCCTCATACAGGTATTCGGGCAGATAGTGCACGTTCCCGTTGAAACGATCATGCAGCGGGTGACGCTTGATGTCCGTTGGGTGGCGCAGGGACCAGATATCAAAGCTGTGGCCCGCGTCCTGCAGGGCGACCAGTTCCTGAGCGATGAACGTCTCGGACAGGCGCGGCCACCCTTTGACCAGCACCGCGAGCTTAGGTTTTGCTGAAGTCATCCGGTGGCCCGTTCCCGTTCCCTGCCAAGCAGCGCGTCAACGCGGCTTGTTACATAGTCCAGGCCGTCCAGCAGGCCTTCGCGGATTGCTTGGGACGGCAATGGCTGATGGGGCAGGTTACGGATAGCCTGTATCATGGCATCCGCCGACAGCCCGTCGCGGTTTTCGTCCAGCATCCGAACAAGCCCCAGATCTTCGGCTCGGGACGCCCTGATCCATTGCTCTAGGCGCGGGGTCGTGCGTGGAACGATGACAGCACGTTTGTCGAACGACAGGACCTCGCAAAAGGTGTTGTATCCACCCATGCAGACCACCCCTGCGGCCCCGGCAAACAGCGTTTCGATCTGGGATTCGAAACCGACGGCTGTGACCCGACCGTTGAGTGCAGCAACTCGTGTCTCAAACTCTTCGCGCAGTTCGCCAGCCAGAAAAGGGCCGTAAACAAGTACGGCGCGCGGCGACAATGTTGGGTCTTTCTCATAGGCGGACAAGACCTGATTGACCATGGCTTTGCCGTCACCGCCGCCACCGGGCGTAATCAGGATGTATGGCTGTTCCGGCGGTTCGCCGACCGGCCCCAGATCTCGCCGCAGATAGCCGGTCCAATGGATACGCGACTGCGCGGCCGGGCTGAGCGGTAGCCCTTGGGTGGGATCATAAATCGAGCGCAGCCCATAGACCCAGATTTCGTCATAGTATCGCTCGGTTGCTTCGATGGCCTCTTTCCGCTCCCATTCGGCCGCCAGAACCTCGGGTTCATCCAGAACGTCGCGCAAGCCAAGAACCAGTTTGGCACGAGGGTTCCGCAGAAGGCTCTCCAAAGTGGGCAGAAGCTCGCTCCGAAAACCGGTCGGTTCCTTGTCGACGATCAACACGTCCGGGTCGAACTGTTGCACCGCCGTCTGGATCAGTCCCGCGCGCAGCTCGGTCACTTCCTCGATGCCCATTCCGATCGTCTGCGCGGCATAGGATCCGTCGGCGCGCTTGGTCACCCCCGGCAAGCGCACGTGATCGACGCGACGTGGAAAGGTGAACCGTCCGGCCACGGGCGATCCGGTCAGGATCAGCGCAGATGCCGACGGGTTAACCTGAGTGATCGCCCCGGCCAGCGCGCGGGAACGGCGCAAATGACCCAACCCGAACGTGTCGTGGCTGTAGAACAGAATGCGCGGCGCACGGCCGGTTATTTCTTTTTGTATTCCTAGGCTCATGCCTTCGCCCGTTTCAGTTTTGGTGCAACTCCGCGCGCTCGCACCAGTATCGTATATTTTTTCCAACCGCTTGCAAAATCACCGGTGTAACCAGTCATTCCCGGCTTTCATTGCGAATTGGTGACATTTTACCAGCCCGGTTCGAGTGCCCGCTCTGTTTTACATCAAAATGTCAACTCGTCCGCCACGCAGCCTGCGCCGGATCGGTCATATTCAGTTTTTGCCGGGTTGAAAACACTTCTATTCATAGCATGGTCTCAGGAACACGGCTTGACACGATATCGAGAAGGCAGGGGTTGATTATTTGAACCCACCAGCCGGCTTCTATAACCTGTGTGGCGAAAGACGAATTGGAAAAATACCCGATGACACGCACATTGCTGGCCGGATTAACGCTTATAATCTGGTCCTTTACCCTGACAATTGTCACCGGGGCTGCGGCGCAGACCTCGCTTATTCCTGGGTATACCTCGGGTACGGACTCCAGCAGTGCAACACCCGACGAAGGTGATCTGGCTGCGGCGATTCGTTCGGCGACCGAAGCCGGGGCCAGTGTGATCGTCATAGACAGCACCGGCCAGATCGTTTCGTCAGGCGGACAAAACACGGCTGCTGCCGGACCTGAGTCACAAGACCCGATGGGCGACGGGTCCCAGCTTATGAAGGCGCAGGAACGGTTCTCGAAGTTCCGAGAGTCGATGAATTCAAGGCTCGAGGCTTTGCCCTATTCGATCTTTGAGGTCCAATACATCCTGCGCCAAACCAGCCCGGACGGCCGGATACAAACTTATGTCGAGGTCCTGTTCTGGAACGTCTTGTTTCTGCTGATCGGCCGATGGTTGTCGATCGAGATCTATGGCAAGCGGATCGCAAAAGGCATTGTTGTTGCCCGATCCAAGGAAGATCCACAGGGTTATCGGGAAAAGATGCCGTTTCTGGTCTTCCGGTTTCTTATGGGGATCGGAGCCACGATCTTTGCAATGTTGATGGCGCTGATCGTCGGATTTCTGTTCTTCGGCGAGGCCGAGGACATTTCGATCCAGTTTACTGTCACGGCTATTTTCACGGCGTTTTTCCTGTCGCGCACCGTGTCAGACCTTTGGCGGATGGTCCTGTCCCCCTATCTCAGCCAATACCGCTTGCCGCCGTTTTCGGACCGTGACGCAAAGCGCTTGTATCGCTGGGCCTCGGCGCTGGCGACCTATGACATTACCGTGGTGCTTTTTGCGACCTGGGTTGCGGATTTTGGGCTGAACTACAACGTCTACGCGATGGTCTATGGCAGCCTGACCATGTTTGGTGC
Source organism: Ruegeria sp. CE8 (assembly GCF_056537465.1). Taxonomy (NCBI): domain Bacteria; kingdom Pseudomonadati; phylum Pseudomonadota; class Alphaproteobacteria; order Rhodobacterales; family Roseobacteraceae; genus Ruegeria; species Ruegeria sp. CE8. The sequence continues at coordinate 264,028 of NZ_JBQFRP010000005.1, read as the reverse complement.
GGTCGGCAATGTCCTTATGATCCTGTTCAACGCGCGTGCCATTTCGAACGCCATTCGCGGTGGCCGGGCGCCGGATCAGGTGTCTTGGATACTTAGGTTCATTTCGTTTGCGTGGGCACCGGCGTTGATCGTGTACATGGTGTTCAGCTGGTTCAAGCTTGCCGTGGATCTGGTTTTGGAAAACCAAAACTCGATCCCGATCGTGGCCAGCAGCTATGCGATCTTCATGTCGGTCGTCATTGCCTATGGTGCCATGAACTATCTGCTCGAGCGGTACTTCGACCGAAATCGCCAGCTTGAAGAACTGAACGCCGAAACAGACGAGGCAGAAGCAGAAGCTGAGGTGATTGAGACACCGCAGTCTGAAATGAGAAAGCACTCGATCCTGACTTACGAAGATCTGGCGCGTCGAGTTGCTGGTATTCTGGCTTTTGTCGTCGGGCTGTATGCGCTGGTGGTGATCTGGAACCCGGATGCCAGCTGGAGTGAGGATCTGCCGATCGAGCGTGCGCTGGATGTAATGGTGATCCTGTTCATTGGGTATATCCTGTTCCATTTCTTCCGCATCTGGATCGACTCGAAGATCGCTCAGGAAATTGACGACGGTGGGGGTGAGGCCGAGCTGGGCGATGAAGGCGGGGAAGGCGGGCAGAGCCGCCTTGCGACGCTGTTGCCCTTGTTCCGCGGAGCCATTCTGGCAGTGGTGGTTGTGACGATCGTCCTGATTGCACTGATGGAGCTGGGCATCAATGTTAGTCCGCTATTCGCGGGTGCCGGCGTCGTCGGTCTGGCGGTGGGTTTTGGTTCTCAGACCCTGGTGAGAGACATCTTCTCGGGGGCGTTTTTCCTGATGGATGACGCATTCCGAAAGGGCGAGTATATCGACATCGGCGACGTGAAAGGGACGGTCGAAAAGATCTCGGTCCGGTCGTTCCAACTGCGCCACCATCTGGGCGCGCTGAACACCATTCCGTTTGGTGAGATCAAGGTCCTGACCAACTACTCTCGCGACTGGGTCATCATGAAACTGCCATTGCGTGTGACCTACGACACCGACGTCGAGAAGGTGCGCAAGCTTATCAAGAAACTGGGACAGGAACTGCTGAGCGATCCTGTGATCGGTGACAACTTCATTCAACCGCTGAAGTCTCAGGGCGTGATCGAGATGCAGGATTCCGCAATGATCATCCGGGTCAAGTTCATGACCAAACCGGGAGATCAGTGGTTGGTACGCAAGAAGGTCTATCAGGACATCCGCGAGTTGTTTGCCCGTGAAGGTATCAAGTTCGCGCACCGCGAAGTCACTGTGCGCCTTGCTGATGGCAAGGAGGCTGAGGATCTGACGCCGAAACAGCGCGAAGCGGTAACCGGTGCGGTGCAGGCTGCGATAGATGAAGACTATCTGGACGATATCGGCCCTGGCGGGGATGACCGCTGACCGGTGCTCCCGCCCCTTTGAGCTGCGTCTCTGACGAGACGCCGCCCAAAGCGTTGGGCCGGGCCGCGCGTTCCGCGCGGCGGTCGGTTCAGGTGGTCATCGAGGACCAGACCGCAGATGACGTGCCAAGCTTTGACGCAGGCAGGTCCCAGGACATGTTAGCAGTTCCGACGGTGAGCGCCGGTTTCAGGCGGTGACCGGGTCCCCATCCAGACGCCTCGGGCGTTGTGGCGTAGTCGGATGGCGCGGCGTTTGTGATGGGTTCTTCCTTGTCGGACTTGCTAAGAACGGCCAATAATTCGGCCGTACGAGCCAGTGAGAGCTGCCCCGACATGATCGGGTTTCCAGAGGCTGCCTCAGCCATGGCCGACAGCGTAGCGGCGGCCATCAGATACCCCGTTGCATGATCCAGCGCCTGGACCGGTAACGGCGTGGGCTTGTCGGCATTGGCCCAGTCACGGCCAGCATCTGCGATACCGGCACTCATTTGAACGAGACTGTCGAACCCGCGCCGTGTCGACCATGGTCCTTGCCACCCATAAGCGTTGAGAGTGACCTCAACCCGGTTTGGTGCAAGCTCATCCCGCTTGGCCTTTGTCAAACCCAACGCATCCAAAGCGCCAGGGCGATAGCCATGGACGAAAACATCCGCCTGAGACAGCAGATCCTGAAGTTTCTCGAGGCCCGAAGGAGATTTCAGATCGAGATAAGCGCAGGTTTTGCCTAATGAGATATCCGGAATGACCCCGGGCTCGTCCCATCCGGGTGGGTCGACGCGCAGAACTTCGGCCCCAAATCCGGCCAATGTGCGGGTCGACACCGGCCCTGCCAGAACGCGGGTGAGGTCGAGAACCCGCAAGCCTGCCAATGGGCGTTTGGCGGTGGCCTCGGGCCGGTCACGTAGAGTGATCTGACGCGGGCTCTGCCAGCCGATCAACGGATCGCGGGAAACGGCCCGCCCCTGAGGATGGTCCAACCACTCAGCTCGGCTGCGCATGGCCGCAGCTACGCCGCCCTCGGCGACGATTGCGGCTTCGAGTTCGCTTGCGGACCACGTCCGCAGCGCCTTGGATACAGCGGTGCGATCCGCCTCGACCCCTAGCACCTTGAGCGCAGCCGCGCGGTGGCGGGGCAGGTTGGTGTGCAATCTGATCCACCCGTTCGAGACCTGATAATCGCCAGCAACGGCGTCCCAGAGGCTGGGCATCTCCCAACCATCGGGTTTGAATGAAAACCCGTACCAGAGCGAGGCCAACCGGTGGTCGACGGTGATCTGGGGTGCGTCGGGGGCAAGGTTTAATGCGGTCACAAGTCGTGCCAGTTCCTGACCTACCGCGCCGAAACTGGCGGTCGCAAGCTCGGAAACAGCATAGACGCTGGGTCGAGCTCCCGTGCCGATCGTGCGATAGCTGTCCGATGCGGGAAGGGCCGAAAGCAGGGTCATTGCTGATACGGGTCCAGACTGTCGCGCAACCCGTCGCCGAGGAAGTTGAAGGCCAGCACGACGATGATGATCGGCAACATCGGGATCGCCGTCCACGGATAGATCTCGATCGAAGCGAGGTTCTGCGCGTCGTTCAACATCACGCCCCAGCTGACCGCTGGCGCCCGTAGCCCGAGGCCAAGGAAACTGAGTGCGGTTTCCCCAAGGATCATTGCGGGTATCGACAGCGTCGCCGAAGCGATCAGGTGCGACATGAAGTTGGGCAACAGGTGTTTGCGGATCACCCGACCAGAGCTGGCTCCCATCATTTCAGCGGCGCGGACGTACTCCTCTTCCCGCAGGGACAGAAATTTTGCGCGTACGGAACGGGCAAGACCCGGCCAGTCAAGAATCCCGAGGATGATCGAGATGATGAAGAACACCGCGACCGGGCTCCAGTTCGACGGGACCGCAGCGGACAACGCCAGCCAGAGCGGCAGTTCTGGCAGAGAGCGCAGGATTTCGATCACGCGGTTGATGACCCAGTCGATCTTGCCGCCGAAGTACCCGGCAATCGAGCCGAACAGAATGCCGAGGAAGAAGGAAACCGAAATCCCGATCAGGCCGACGGTTAGGGATAGCTGCGCGCCGTAGAGGATCCGGCTGAACACGTCACGGCCCAGTCGATCCGACCCCCAGAGGAACAGCGTTGCGCCTTCAGGTGCGCAGAACAAGTGGGTGTCAGACCTAATCAGACCCGCCAGCTTATACTCTGCGCCTTCGCAGAAAAACCGGATTGGGCGTGGGTCTTCGGTGTCCGGAACGAATTTCCACTGAAAGGTTTCCAGGTCAGCTTCGGCCACAATCGGATAGACATGGGGGCCGAAGAATTTGCCATCGTGGAACCAGTTGACGCTTTGGGGCGGAGCATACAGATGCTCACCGTTCCGTTCATTCGGACCGTAGGGTGCGATGAAACCTGCGAAGGGAAGCATCAGATAACAGAACAGAAGGAAGATGCCTGAGATCAGGCCCAGCTTGTGCGTCCGGAACTTGCGCCAGACCAGCACCCAGTTCGGTGCGTCCAGATCGGCACGCTCCAATTGTTGAAGGGATGCATCCGGGTCAAATGGGGCGTCGTCAACAAAGCGACCGTCGGGATGTTTGGTCATGCTTCGCGCCCCTCATACCGAATACGCGGGTCGAGCATGACCAGCAGGATGTCAGAAATCATCGTGCCGATCAGGGTCAGCAGGGCCACGAACATCAAAATGAAGGCAGACAGGAACTGGTCCTGTGTTTTCAGGGCAGTCAGCAGGGTCGGGCCGATGGTCTGCAGGCCCAGAACGACCGACACCAGAACCGACCCCGACACCATCGACGGCAGCAGGTTGCCGATATCGGCCACAAAGGGGTTGAACGCCACGCGTAGCGGGTACTTTGTCAGCATCCGCGACGGGGACATCCCTTTGGCGATTGCTGTCTCGACGTAAGGTTTACCCAACTCATCCAGCATGTTCGCACGCAAGCGCTGCATCATGGCCGAAGCGCCGGATGTACCTATGACAAAGGTTGGCACGATCAGGTGGACGAGAATAGATTTCATCTTTTCCCAGCTCATCGGCTGGCCTTCGAAGGACGGATCCATCAGACCGCCGATGGGCAGGTTGAAATAGCGGTGACCGTAATAGAACAGGATCAGCGCCAGCAGAAAGTTTGGTGTCGCAAGGCCGAGGTAACCGACGAAGGCCGAGGTATAGTCGATCCACGTCCGCGAACGCGCTGCGGCGATGACACCTAGGGGCAGGGCCACAGCGTAGACGAACAGGATAGCGGCCAAGTTGACCACGACGGTCAGCCACAGCGTATCGCCAACGATTTCGGCCACGGGTCGGTCGAATTCAAAGGACCAACCATAGTTGCCTTGCAACAGACCTTCGAAGCCGTGTGGTCCCGGCCAGAAGCCCACCCAGATCAGGTATTGTTCCCATATCGGGCGGTCCAGCGCATATTCTGCCCGCAGGAATTCGGCCTTCGCCACACCGGCCGACTGGCCCGACGCCTGCAATTCGGCGATCTGGTTGCTCAGATAATCACCGGGTGGAAGGTTGATGATCACGAAGATCAGCACCGACACCACCAGCAAAGTCAGAAGCATCGTAAAAAAGCGATACACCGCATAGCGCAGCATGACCATTTAGCTGCTCCTGCTTAGTCGGCGAAAAAGAATTCGTCGGGACGGTGAATGCCGAAATGCGCGCCGGGCTCCCACGCCCACATGGCTTGTTCCGGGACATTGCGCAGACGGTTGGAGACTACGATTGGCTGCGGTGCGCCGTTCAGAATGCCAATGGCATAAAGCTGATCGGCGTGAATGTTCAACATCTCGGTCCAAATTGCCTTGCGCTCGTCGTCTGTTGTCGCGACTTCCCAATCATGCGCCAGCTGCATCAAGCGCTCGGCTTCCGGCATGTCGGGGGCTTCTCCGACGTCGCCACTGGTCTGATAGTATTGTCCCCATTTTGGCCAGGCCAGAAACACCTGATCCGTCGGCGCCAGATAGGCCGGGGACGTGTGCGGCTGCGGAATGCCGTCATCCCAGCCGAACCAGACAGAAGCCATTGTGTTCCCCGCGAAGACACGGTTGCGCAGGATATCACGGTCCAACGGCCGCATGACAAGGTCCACGCCGATCTCGCGCCACGTATCGGTAACGATCTGCAAGGCGTTTTCGACCTCTTGCCGTTCACCGGCGGTTTCCACAATCAGTTCCATCGGGCGACCGTCCGGCAGCAGGCGAATGCCGTTCTTGTTGCGCTCGGTCAGGCCTGCTTCATCCAGCAGCGCGTTGGCCATTTTGATATCGTACTGCGCCCAGGCCTGCGCATTTTCCTCGCTGTAAAACGGTGACGCCGGCAAAACAGACATCGCGCCGGGTTGGGCCAGCTTGAAATAGAGCGCCTGGTTGATCGTCTTGCGGTCGATGGCCAGGGAAAGCGCGCGGCGTACACGGACATCGCGCAGAACCTCGCGCCAACCGTCATCGGCAAAATTCAGGTTCGGATAGATCGCGATTTGGGATGCAACGCCGGTTTTCCACAGCAAGGTCTTGTAGTTTCCGCCTGCCTCGCCCTTTTTCAGGATCGAAGCGTCACGGAACGCCAGTCCACGTCCCTGCAGATCGGTTTCACCTGCGTTGGCTTTTGCCGCGACCAGACCAGGGGCGACGATCTCCATCTCGACCACGTCGATATAAGGCAACTGAATACCATTGGAGTCGATCCGGTGGTAGTACGGGTTGCGCACGAAATTGTGGCGGATTTTCTTGCCCGAGCTGGCATTCAGCCACGGCTGCAGCGTCGGTAATTCGTGGTTGTCGAACTTGTACAGGTTATCCAGTTTGTTGTGCAGCGCGGCCCAGCTTTTGACGCGGGCGTCCTCGACCTGAAAGGCCAGTTCATCGGCATCCGCGAAGTCTTTGTGATACTGTTTCAGAAAGGCCGCCGGGCGGTAGATGAACGGCGGTCGGGCCTGCGCCAGAGATTGCAGAAAGTCCGGGTTTGGATCTTCCCACTCATAAACAACGGTGGTTTCGTCCGGGAATGTTACGGTGGGCGTTTTGCCTTCGACGATCAGAAAATCAGGCGGGCCCGAGGGGCTGAGCAATTCGTTGTTTGCGACGTTCTCCCACCAATAGCGGAAATCTTCCGATGTGAAGGGCGATCCATCGGACCACTTGTGGCCTTCGCGCAGATGCAGGGTGAATTTGCGGTTGTTCTCGTTTTCGAACGAGTCCAGCAGGTCGGGTACGATCTCATAGTCTTCGTTAAACCCAACCAGCCGCGAGTATCCGTATACAACCATCTGCCTGATGTCTTTCGACCGGGTCACCATGGTTCGCAGGGTGCCACCCGGCGTTCCGAATTCACGCCCCTTGGCGGCCAAGTCTACGACCAACGGTTCAACAGGCAGGCGTTCCGCAACCGGGGGCAGGTTTCCGGCATTTACCTCAGTTGCCCAGAATTCGCTTTCCTGCGGCGTTGGTGTTTCTGCATTTGCGGGCAGCATCCAGGCGGCCATTGCGGCGGCCAGGAACATGGGGCGAGTGGTCTTAAACATGGCATCGTACCTTATGGCCGGGCTCCATCTCTACCAGTGAAGGTACCACGGAGTCGGTAAATCGGAAGGCGTCATCCCAACTGTCTGGTGAACCTGCGCCCAAAGCAACCAGTTTCAGGTCGATGGGCCGGTTGATGTCGGGTTCCGGCTGAGCGGCAATCAGCGCCTTGGTGTAGGGGTGGCGGGGGTTATAGAACAGCGTTTCCGGCGGGGCCTGTTCGACGACAAGCCCACGCCGCATCACGGCAACTTCGTCCGCAATGCGCGCCACGACCGCGAGGTCGTGCGAGATAAACAGATAGGACAGGTTCAACCTGTCCTGCAGATTTTCCAGCAATGTCAGGATCTGTTCCTGAACCGATACATCCAGCGCCGAGGTCGGCTCGTCACAGACAATCAATTGCGGGTCCAGCATCATCGCACGCGCAATCGACAGACGCTGACGCTGCCCGCCGGAAAAGGCGTGGGGATAGCGCTTGAGCATGTCCGCATTCAGCCCGACGCGCCGCAACATCTCGATTGCTTTGTCTCGTTGCTCGGCAACGGAACCTATTGAGTGAATCTCCAACGGTTCGGTCAGGGCGTCCTGAATACGCATTCGCGGGCTGAGCGAGCTGTACGGGTCCTGAAACACCATCTGTGCCTTGCGCTGAAAGGCGGTGCGCTGGGCGCGGCTCATGTGATGGACGGTAATCGGATCTTCGCTGGGTGAGGTGCGAAACAGCACTTCACCGCCCGGATCAGGCATTTCAGCACCAAGGGCGATGCGCGCGGCCGTCGTTTTGCCCGATCCGCTTTCGCCGACGATCGCCAGCGTCTTTCCACGCGCCAGTTTCAGATCCACTCCTCTGCAGGCATGGATCAGTTTGTCGCCCTGCCAGCCTCTGCTGGACCGCATGGTGTAGGTCTTTGAAACCCCCTTCATCTCCAAAATGAGGTCTTCGTCCGGCATTGGCAGTCCGACCGATTCCTCATCGGGGATTGCCGGGGCCGCATTGAAAAGCTGTTGTGTATAGGGGTGGGCGGGGGCGCTCAGGATCGGCGCGGCCGCCCCGGATTCCATGACACGGCCCTTGTGCATAACGACAACCTGCTCGGCCATGTTGGCAACAACACCAAGGTCGTGCGTCACAAGAATAAGGGCCATTCCTGTCTCGCGCTGCAACTCCTTGATTAGACCCAGCACCTGCGCCTGTGTCGTTACGTCCAAAGCGGTTGTCGGCTCATCCGCGATCAGCAATTCCGGCTTGGACACCATCGCCATCGCGATCATGGCGCGCTGACGCATGCCGCCGGACATCTCGAAGGGATAAGAATCATAGGCGCGCTGAGGATCGGGAAAGCCTACGCGTTCGAACTGGGTCAGGACTTCTTTGCGGGCCTGTGCCTCGGATGCGCCGCGGTGTAACCACAACACTTCACTGACCTGATTGCCGATCTTGTGCAGAGGGGACAACGAGCGCATGGGCTCCTGAAAGATCATCGAAACGCGGTTGCCGCGAATATCGCGCATCTGGCGTTCGCTGATCTTGGTCAGATCTTCGAAGCCCTTCGAATCGTTCAGAGTAATCGTTCCGCTACGAATCTGTGCCGCACGCGGCAGGATGCGTAATGCGGCCCGGCATGAGATGGTTTTTCCTGATCCGGATTCACCGACCAAAGCAAGCGTTTGCCCGGCCTCGACGTCAAAGCTGACACCTTTAACAACCGAGTCGCCAGCACCAAAACCAATGCTGAGGTCTCTGACGGACAACAACGCAGTCATGCGGGTTTTCCACCCGTTCGTCCGAAGGTCGGCATCGGCGTTTTCAACTCCCTGTGTTTTTTGTCGCAGTTTCGCGCGGTTGGGGCGGTCTAGTCAAACCCGTTCTTGGGCCGAATTGTCGCGAAAATGTGAAACTCAGGCCAAATTACCTACACAAATCCTTGAAGATTTGTCATCACGTGCGGTGTCGGCCCCAATATTTAAGCTGACAGATATCAAGGAGAGATTTCCCCGTGCCAGACAAGCAAAGCCGCCTGGATCTGTTCATCGACCGCATGGTGTCCCAACGGGCCTGTCTGGATTTCGCCATTGCCCAGACAAAAGGAATGCCCGGACCGGTGTTCGAACTGGGGCTGGGCAATGGACGCACGTACCACCACATGGCGCAGTATATTGACGACCGTCCGGTCTACGTGTTCGAGCGTGCAGTGGCGTCTCATCCGGATTCCACACCGCCCGAGGACAAGGTGATATTGGGGGATGTGCGCGAAACGCTACCGGCTTCGCTGGACCGTTTCGGAGCGACCGCCACTCTGATTCACGCGGACCTTGGCGGCCATGACCGAAAAAAGAACGATGACTTCGCTCGCTTCGTCTCACCGCTGATCGAGCCGCTTTTGGCCGAGGGCGGTTTGATGGTGTCCAGCGACCGGATGTATTTCGACACTTTGACCGAGCTTCCCTTGCCTGACGGGGCTGTGGAAGGGCGCTGTTTCATCTATCGTCGCTAACCGACCAGGAAATCCCGATGCTGTTTTACGATTGCTCCACCGCCCCCAATCCGCGCCGGGCACGCATGTTCATTGCGGAAAAGGGTCTTGAGATCGAAACCCGCGAAATCTCGATCAGCAAGGGTGAGCAACTCAGCGACGAATTTCGCGCCGTCAACCCGAATGCGACAGTCCCGGTCCTGATGACGGACGAGGGCACCATGCTGACCGAGAACCTTGGGATTGCGGCTTATCTTGAGGCCCGCTTCCCCGAGCCGCCTTTGATGGGGCGTACACCCGACGAAAAAGGGCAGGTTCTGATGTGGAACAGCATTGTCGAACAACAAGGCGGCGCGCCTGTGGCCGAGACCTTGCGCAACACGCATCCCGCCTTTGCTGACAGGGCGATTCCCGGTCCGGTGAATCATGCCCAAATTCCGGAATTGGCGCAGCGCGGGTCCGCACGCGTTGGTCATTTCTTCTCTATGCTCGAAAACAGGCTGGCCGAAAGCCCCTATGTCGCGGGCTCTGATTTCACTTTGGCGGACATTTCTACATTTGTCTTCGTGGACTTTGCCCGCGTGATTAAGATGCGGATTCCACAGGAAAACGCGGCCACTCTGGCGTGGTTTGAAAAGGTCGCTTCCCGCCCCAGCGCGCAACTCTGATCGCGGCCTTTTTGATGTCGCATTTTTTGTACGCATAGAACTGTACAGAAATGTCTAGACAGAAGTGAACAGTGCGTCTAGCGTCCTGTGCGAGTCATGCAGGGGAGCGCAGGATGAAGTCTCAGTATCGCGTAGTGGTCATCGGGGGCGGCGTCGTGGGCGCCTCGGTTCTTTATCACCTGGCCAAGTTTGGCTGGTCGGATGTGGTTATGTTGGAGCGGCGGCGTTTGGCGTCGGGATCATCATGGCACGCGGCTGGCGGTATTCATGCGTTGAACGCTGACCCGAACATGGCGTCACTGCAGGCCTACACGATCGACCTGCTCAGCGAGATCGAAAAGGAATCCGGCCAAAATATCGGTTTGCACATGACTGGTGGCTTGACGCTGGCCGGCACGCCGGAACGGTGGGAATGGCTGCAGGCCAATTATCGCATCTTCCAGTCCATCGGGATCGACGACTGTGAACTGCTGACCCCTGAAGAGGCACAGAGACGCTGCCCGATCATGTCGACCGATGGCGTGCTGGGCGCGATGTGGGCCGATCGTGAGGGCTACATCGACACAACCGGCACCGTGCAGGCCTACGCAACGGCCGCCAAGAAGCGCGGCGCTGAGTATTATGAGGAAACCAAAGTCGAGGAACTGATCCAGACTGATGATGGCTGGCAGGTTGTCACCGACAAAGGCACGATCACTTGCGAGCATGTGGTTAACGCTGCGGGCCTTTGGGCCAAGCAGGTTGGGCGTATGGCTGGCGTCGAACTACCGGTTTCGCCACTCAAGCACCACTATTTGATCACAGACGCGGTGCCCGAGGTCGCAGCGGCAGATTTCGAGATGCCGATGACCGTCGACCTCGAAGGGTTCACCTATATGCGGCAGGACCAGAAAGGTGTTCTGGTCGGCATCTATGAGGTCGATCACGAACACTGGGCCATGGACGGCGCGCCGTGGAATTATGGTGAGGAGCTGTTTCAGGAACAGCTCGACCGGATCGAAAATGAACTGACGCTGGGCTTTGAACGCTATCCGTCGATCCAGAATGTCGGGATCAAGACATGGGTCAACGGCGCGTTCACCTTTTCTCCGGATGGGAACCCTCTGGTCGGTCCGGTGCCGGGCAAGCGCGGTTATTGGTCGGCCTGTGCGGTGATGGCCGGGTTCCTGCAAGGGGGCGGCGTTGGCAAAACGCTGGCCGAATGGATGATCCATGGCGAGCCCGAAGCCGACGCTTGGCCGATGGACGTTGCGCGCTATGGCAACTTCGCGCAAAACAAGCGCTACATCCGCGAAACCACAGGCCAGTTCTACTCGCGCCGTTTCGTGATGACTTATCCGAACGAACAACTGCCCGCAGGCCGCCCATTGAAAATGGCCCCGGCGCATGATGCGATGACCGAGGCGGGCTGCAAATGGGGCGTCAGCTGGGATTTGGAAGTCCCGCTCTACTTCGCGCCGAAAGGGTTTGAAGAGACCCCGACGCTGAAACGCTCGAACGCGCATGACATCGTGGCCGAGGAATGCAGGGTGATACGTGAAGGCGCTGGTCTGCTGGATATCTCAGGCTTTTCGCGGTTCGAGGTTTCTGGCCCCAACGCCGAAATCTGGCTGGACAAGGTCATGGCGTCGAAACTGCCCGCGCCGGGGCGGGCGAAACTGGCCCCCATGCTGGGTGAAAACGGACGCCTCAAGGGAGACCTGACCGTTCTGAACTGGGGCGATGGCACCTGGTGGATCATGGGCAGCTACTACCTGCGCGCCTGGCATATGCGGTGGTTTGATGATCACATGATCGATGGCGTCAACGTCCGCGATCTGGGCGAGGAATACTGCGGGTTCGCCGTTGTCGGACCGAAATCGCAGGCCGTGGTCGAGAAACTGGCAGAGCAGGACATTTCGGACCTCAAATTCATGGGCTGCGGTGATTTCGATATCGGCTTGGTCCGCGCGCGTGTCGCCCGCATGTCCGTCACGGGCGAGAAGGGATACGAGATCAACTGCCGCTATGGCGACCACATCAAACTGCGCCGGATGCTGCTGGAGGCGGGTGCTGATGAGGGTATTCGTGAGTGCGGTTTCAACGCGATGCTCTCGACCCGGCTTGAGAAGAGTTTTGGCATCTGGTCGGCGGAATTCACGCAGCTTTATACGCCCGGCATGACCGGGATGGATCGCTGGATCGACTGGGACAAGGACTTTGTCGGCAAAGAGGCTGCAGTCGCCGAGCGTGATGGAAATGGCCCGGCGCAGGTCCAGGTCACGCTTGAGGTGGACGCCGTCGATGCAGACGCCAGCGGATATGAACCTGTGTGGTCGGGTGAGGATCGCGTCGGCTTTGTGACTTCTGGCGGGTATGGCCACTACACCGGAAAATCTCTGGCAATGGCGCTGGTCAATCGCGACAAGGCCGAGCCGGGGACGGAACTCTCGGTCCATGTGGTCGGTGTCGAACGTTCTGCGCGGGTGATTGCACCGTCGCCCTATGACCCGCTGGGCAAGGCGATGAGGGGCTGAGCATGATCGGGCAGACATCCGAACGCGGGCGACGACGGCGCGGGCGAAGTGCCGAAGCTTCCCCCACACCCGGTCGAGACGTGAATTATCGCCAGTTGCGCAATCCCTTTCCTCAGATGGAGGTTTTCCCGGCTGACCAGATCGCGGACATGCATGAAACAGCACTGCGTACCTTGCAGGAGTTGGGGGTCAAATGTCTGCTACCCGAGGCGCGCCGCATCTTCGAGAAAGCGGGCGCGCGTGTGGATGAAGACACCGAGATGGTCTTTATCGGGCGCGATCTAGTCGAGGCCGCCGTTGCCTCGGCCCCCAAGTCGATTGCTTGCCACGCCGGAGCGCGCCGCCGCGACTTTACCTTGGAACTGGGCAGCCTTGTTTTCCAGCCGGGGGCAGGGGCACCGAACGCAACAGATCTGGAACGGGGGCGCCGCCCGGCGACCGGCCAAGACTATCTGGAGTTTCTGAAACTCACCCATCACTTCGACGTCTTTCAGATGATCTCGCCCCAGGTCGAGCCGCAGGATGTGCCGACCCACCTGCGTCACTACTTCACGACGCAGGCGCAGATGGAGTTGACGGACAAGTTCCCGTTCTTCTTCTCGCGCGGGACACCGCAAGTGATGGATTGTTTTGAAATGCTCTCGATCGCGCGCGGTCTCTCGGACGATGAGTTTCAGTCGGGCGCGCATTGCTACACGATCATAAACACAAACAGCCCGCGCACGCTGGATATCCCGATGGCGCAGGGACTGATTGATTTCGCGCGGAATGGTCAGATGTCGATCATCACGCCCTTCACTTTGATGGGCGCAATGGCTCCGATCACGGTGGCGGGTGCAATCACACTCTCACATGCCGAGGCACTGGCGGCACTGACGTTGACCCAACTGGCCAAGCCGGGTGCGCCGGTCTGCTATGGCACGTTCACCAGCAATGTGGACATGAAATCAGGCGCGCCTGCTTTTGGCACCCCATCGCACTTCCAGGCCTCGCTAGCGGCGGGGCAATTGGCGCGGCACTTGGGCCTGCCATGGCGTTCGGCTGCGGGATCGGCCTCGAACATCAACGATGTGCAGGCTGCCAACGAAAACCAGTTCGGTCTTTGGGGCTGTCTCATGGCCGGGGCGACGGTGATCATCCACTCGGCTGGCTGGCTGGAGGGCGGTCTCACCGTCTCATTCGAAAAGATGATCTGCGATGCCGAGGTTCTGAACATGGTAGCCGAGCTTTGTGCTGGGGCACAGGCAGGCACCGCCGAGATCGGGTTTGACACAGCGCTAAGCGAGGTTGAACCCAGCGGGCATTTCTTTGCGTCCAGCCAGACAATGGAGCGATACAACACCGAGTTCTACCAGCCCCACGTGCACGACTATGCCAATTTCGGCACCTGGACGGAACGCGGGTCGGTCGATGCCAATCATCGCGCGACGGGGGTTTGGAAAGGTATTCTGAATGACTTTAAGGCTCCGCCAAGCGACAGCGATCGCATAGGCGCCTTGCAGGAGTTCATTGCCCGTCGTACCGCTGACGGCGGCGCACCGCCGGAGAGTTGAATGAGCACCAAACCTATCCTGCACCGGGATGACCCCGAAGCCGAGCCCTTGGTCGGCAACATCAAGGTCACGCGTGACGATTGGCTGAACGTGGCTATGGATGTGCTGATCTCGGACGGCGTGGACCAGATCAAGGTGCTCAACCTCGCAGAACGGATGGCTGTGTCGCGGTCGTCTTTCTACTGGTACTTCAAATCCCGGCAAGAGTTGCTGGATGCCTTGCTGGCGCGCTGGCAGGCCACCAATACGGCTGCGTTGGTCGCACAGGCTGAGGCTCCGGCAGACACCATCACGGCGGCTGTTTGCAATGTGCATCGCTGCGTGGTGAACACTTCGTTGTTCGATACTGCACTAGATTTTGCCGTGCGCGACTGGGCGCGCAAGTCTGGCAAGGTGCGGCGCGCGCTGGATCAGTCTGATGCGCGCAGGCTTGAGGCGCTGCATGCCATGTTCGCGCGCTATGGCTATTCCGAGTACGAGGCCGAAACCCGCGCGCGCGTGCTGTACTACATGCAGATCGGCTACGATCTGGCGCAGTTGAATGAACCGATGGAGACGCGGATCGCTATGGTTCCGCATTACCTTTTCGTTTTCACCGGGGTTGAGCCCAGGCCCGAAGAAGTCGAAGAATTCAGCGCGTATTCAATGCGCTATTGGAAAGGAGCACCTTAATGAGCCAACCTGACGCAATCATCATCGGAACCGGTGTGATCGGCGCAGCCATCGCCTTTGAAATGGCAAAAGCGGGCTGGAAAACCTTGTCGCTGGACCGCAACAGCCAGGTTGGCCACGGCTCGACTGCCGGGTCCTGTGCGATCATTCGGATGCATTATTCGACATTTGACGGAACCGCCTTTGCGTGGGAGGGTTACCACTATTGGCGCGATTGGGCCGAATATCTGGGCCTGCCGGAAGATGCCAACCTGGCGCAGTTCCGAGAAACCGGCTGCCTGGTGATGAAGACCGAGGCGAACGGCCTGCTGGAAAAGCACATGAAAAACAGTGCCGATCTGGATTGCCCGTTCGAGGAGTGGTCGGTCGACAAAGTCAGTGAGCGATTGCCGATCTACTCGCAGGACAGTTTCGCGCCTGCACGTCGCATGGATGATCCGGAGTTTGGGCAACCGAACGGACGCAAGATGCAGGGCGGTGTATTCTGGCCGCAGGCCGGCTATGTCACCGATCCGGCGCTGTCCGCGCAGAACCTGATGGATGCAGCCAAGCAGCACGGGGCAGAGGTGCGCACCAGCGCCGAGGTGGCCGAAATCCTGACCGATGACGGCCGGGTCTCAGGTGTGAAGCTGGCCTCGGGTGAGGAAATCCGCGCAAAGGTTGTGGTGAACGTCGCTGGCCCTGGTTCCGCCATCATCAATAAAATGGCCGGTGTTCTGGACGACATGACAATCGAGACCCGTCCTCTGCGACAGGAAGTGGCGCACGTTCCCGCGCCCGAAGGGTTCGATTTTGAAAACGACGGCACGATCGTCTCGGACAGCGATATTGCCTGCTACTGCCGCCCCGAACACGGCAACCATATTCTGGTGGGTTCGGAAGATCCGGAATGTGACCCGCATCAATGGTGCGAGGATGACGTGCACTACAACCACGACTTCTCGGATCAGTGGACCACACAGGCCATGCGTTATGCCCAGCGTGTGCCAAGCCTTGGCATCCCATCCAAAACACGTGGGGTCGTTGATCTGTATGACGCGTCGACCGACTGGATCCCGATCTATGACAAATCCAGCCTTCCGGGGTTCTACATGGCCTGCGGCACCAGCGGGAACCAGTACAAGAATGCTCCGATCGCGGGCAAGATGATGACGGCCCTGATCGAGTACTGCGAAGGCGGCGCGGACCACGATGCGCAACCGTTGCAATACGAACTGCCCTATATCGGGCGGTCGATTGATGTTGGGTTTTATTCTCGCAAGCGCCCCATCAACGAGGAAAGCAGTTTTTCCGTTCTGGGCTAGTCTGCGTGCCAAATCGCTCTAACCTCCTGGGGACTGTAAATAGGCAGGACCCAGGATGACCGAGCCAAAAAATCGAGTTCTGATACTTGGAAGCGCCCCGTCCGCTCTGGCCGCGCGTGACTGGGCGCGAGAACCCTTTACCCACGTCGTTGCCATCAATAATGCCTGGCGTATTCGGCAAGATTGGGACGTTCTTATCCACCCCGAAGATTTTCCAACAGGCCACCGCCCAGTTGAAACACGATGTGGCCAGAGGATTGTCGAGGCCGACGAATACGTTCCTTTGCAAAACCAATTCGGTGGATTTGTGTACGCTGGCGGCACCATGGCTTTTACTGCAGGGTATTGGGCGCTGTCCGCGCTTCAGCCCGCCGTGTTGGCCTTTTTCGGCTGCGACATGATCTATCCAAGTTCCGGCCAAACTCATTTCTACGGCCACGGTTCAGCCGATCCTTTGCGGGACGACATTACCTTGCGGTCGCTTGAGGCGAAATCCGCCCGGTTGGCGTTGTTCGGCGCTGCGCAAAACTGCCACGTGGTCCGGTTGTCTCAGGGCGATAGCCGTCTGGTGTACCCGTCTGTCACGCCAGAGAACCTTGTGCCCGCTGAGCTGCCGCCGACCAAAGGCATGCGCGATGTATTGCAGGCCGAAGAGGCGTTGAATTACCTAGTTCCTTCTGGCCGGTACTGGGAAGTGGCGCACAAGTTTGACGCTGCGAAGATCGATCAATTGGACAAGCAATGGCTTGCCGCGTATTGCCCGGTGGCTTTGAAAAATGTCGCGTGATTTTGGGTCGCGGCTCAGGCGGCGAATTTAACCCAAGCCCAAACCATGGCGATATATGTCAGGTTGTGCAGGCACTGATCCAGACCGGCGGCCCGCCAGAAAGCGGCCTGAGTTGGTATTAATTGCTTCTTGTCCGAATAGCTGGCTTTGGCAAAATCGATATTGAAATGTACGATCCATTCCAGCGCGGCAATGATCAAAATAAACGACCAAGGTGCGCTAAAGATCATGAACACGATCACCGACCCGATAACGTGTACGCCAGCATGCTGAGCACGGCCTGCGTGCAAGTACTCACCTCGACCGGACAACATTTTAGGAGTCTGGAGGAAAAAGTCCGCAAACATATGTTTGATCTGCAATAAGCAGAGCATCAATAATACTGCGCCTATGCTGGCAGTCAAAATAGTCCTCCCGATATCGTCCCAATCCAAACTCTAGGCACTAAATTGTAGTAGCGCAAATGAACTTGTTCACACTCGGCGATTATCTGATCAAATTCGAAACTATTTGCGTCTCTTATCCGGATTGCGGTAAATTCAGGGTGTTGGATTTGCGACACTTTCGTCAAGATCGGATCGGTGATCCATAGCAGGGGCAGATTCCATAGAACGTTCAATTTTCCGATTCATTTGGAAGTATTCAAAACGCGACCAGCTGATCCTGTTGGCCGTGACCTCAACGCTGTTTCCTCTGCTCTACCTGACGCTGGAATTACCCAAACGCATCATCAACGATGCGATCGGTGCCACAAGTTCAATTGTGGATGTCTGGGGTTACGACCTGCCGCAGACCACGTTTCTGATCATTCTGTGCGTGGCCTTTCTGGTGGCTGTTTTGGCGCATGGATTGATGAAGATGCGCATCAACACCATGAAAGGTGTGCTGAGCGAGCGGATGCTGCGCCGGTTCCGGTATCAGCTCATCAGCCGAGCGTTGCGTTTTCCGCAGCCTTATTTCGAACGGGTCAGCCAGGGCGAACTTGTGTCGATGGTCACCGCCGAAAGCGAGCCGATGGGCGGGCTGATGGGCGATGCGATCAGCCAGCCAGTATTGCAGGCCGGGCAGATGATCACGATTTTGTCTTTCCTGTTTTTGCAGAGTGTCTGGTTCGGTCTGGCGGCGGTTGCATTGATCCCGCTGCAGGCCTGGCTGATTCCGAAACTGCAACGGCAGATCAACCTGCTGAACAAGAAGCGCATTCAGGAAGTGCGGGTTTTGGCGGCTCAGATCGGTGAGAATGCGGCGGGTGCGTCCACGTTGCGTACGAATGGCGGGTGGCGATATCGCCGCGCAATGATTTCGGATCAGTTGGGCCGTTTGTTCGGTATCCGGTTCGAGATCTATCAGAAAAAGTTCTTTATGAAGTTCCTGAACAACTTCATCTCGCAGCTGACGCCGTTCATGTTTTATCTGGTGGGCGGTCTTCTGGTCCTTCAGGGGTCGGTTTCGCTGGGTGCGCTGGTCGCGGCGTTGGCCGCGTACAAAGACCTGAGTTCGCCGTGGAAGGAGTTGCTGACTTACTACAACCAGACGCAGGACATGGGCTTGCGCTGGGAAGTGGTGACCGAGCGGTTTGCCCCTGCCGGAATGCAGGATGAAAAACTGTTCGAAGGCGAGCCGGAAGATAAGCCCCGGCTGAACGGTGACATTGTTCTGGACCATGTCTCGGTGCGCGATATGGACGGCAATCAGGTGTTGGATGATCTGGATCTGACTTTTCCGGGTGGAAAGACCGTCGGGATCGCCGCCCCGAGCGAGGAAGACCGTCGCGCCGTTGCCGAGTTGCTGACCCGGGAAATCCTGCCCAGCGCTGGCCGGGTCCGGATCGGAGACGCAAACTTGGCAAACCTGCACCAAGGCGTTGTCGCTGCGCGTATCGGATACGCCTCGTCTCGGCCTGTGATGTTTCAGGGCACGCTGGGTGACAACGTAATGATGCCGATGCGCTTCAAGCCGCTGACTAGCGAAACGGACGATCCCGATTTTGCCGAGACGCTGAGGGCAGGAAACAGTTCTGATCCCTTCAAGGCGGATTGGCTGGACCCGTCGACCGCCGGGTTGGAAAGTGCAGTCGCGGTTCGGGACTGGTGGCTGAAGCTGATCGACGGAAAAGGCTCTGGGATGGCGTTGTTCCAGCGCGGCGCCGAGCAGGCGTTCGACAGTGCAGAACACCCGGAACTGGCGCACAAGTTGGTCGAACTGCGCCCATTGGTTCAACAGGCCGTCAAAAAGGCGGGTTTGGATCAGCAAGCGTTTGTCTTTGAACGCAACACCTACAACCCCGCTTTGCCGGTTGCCGAGAACCTGTTGTTTGCCACGCCCAAAGTGCCCGTGACGCAGGAACTCTTGGCGCGCCAGACCGTTTTTCTGGGTCAGCTCCGCGAGTTTGGGCTGGATGAGACACTGATCAGCCTGACCCGCGACGTGATTGAGATGTTGCGTCAGATTTTTGGTCTGGATGGCACCGACCATCCGCTGTTCCGTAAGCTTGGACTTGAAGCGCAGACCTATGAGGCCGCCGTCGAACTCGTCGAGAAAACCCGGAACGAAGGAGTCTCGGGTCTCAACGATGAACAACTGGCCAACCTGCTGGCTGTCCCGTTCGTGATTTCGGCTGAACAGATTGGTCCGGCTTTCACGGGCGATCTCAAAGACCGCATCCTCGAACTACGGCACAGCCATTCCGAAAAACTGCTTGAACGGTTACTGGATGTCTTTGTGCCACTGGATGAGACGAAGTTCGCGCCCGGACTGACCGTTCTGGAAAACGCACTTTTCGGAAAGGTCAGCAAGATCGGCGGTGCGCGGTCAGACGAGGTGCGCAAGCTGATTGTCGACGTTCTGAACGAGAACGGAGCCCGTCCGCTGGTGGTCGAGCTGATCTTCGACGTCCCGGTCGCACTTGGGGGCCAGAACCTGCCGGCGGTGTTTGCCGAACCACTGTCTTTTACGCGCGCGACGATCAAGAAACCGGACATCCTGATCCTCGAGGATGCGCTGGCAAGCTACGATATGAAATCCAAGGTGGCCGTGTACAAAAACCTGCGCGCCCTGTTGCCGGACACGACCGTGATCTACCTGAATGACCAGTTCGAAACCCCGGATGTATTCGACATGTATGTCGAAATCAGGCAAGGTCGTGTGGTCTCGGACGAAGGGCCTGCGGACGTGGAAGAAGATAGTGCCGCCTCAGCCGATCTCGCGCGCAAGCTGCGCGCGCTGGAGCAGACCCCGCTGTTTTCCGGTCTGGACCGTCGACAGCTGCGCCTGCTGGCATTTGGTGCGCGCTGGTTCGATGCGCAACCGGGCGAAGTGGTCTTCCTGAAAGACGACCAGCCGACCGATGGTGCCTATGTCGTGCTGGAGGGGGAAGCCGGGCTTTATCTTCCGCAGCCCGATGGTGAGGATCAGTTGATTGCCACAGTCGGGTCCGGTGCCCTGGTCGGTGAGTTGGGTTTGATCCGCAAGGAACCCCGCGCCCTGAGCATGATCGCCGAAACGGAACTGTCCTGTCTGCGCATCGGAGAGGAAGAGTTCCTGGCCGTTGTCGAAAACGATGCCGCAACGGCGTTCAAGCTATTGCAGGTGATTGCGGGTTACGTGTCGAATTAGGGGTTATTCCCCGTCCGGTTTGCAAAACATTTCATACAGGACCGCGATGACCTGCGCCGCGCCGTTGTTGCTCAGCGAGTAGTAGATGGATTTTCCGTCCCGGCGCGTCGTAACAATCTTCTCGGCGCGCAAACGAGCAAGCATCTGGCTGACTGCGGCCTGGCGAATCCGCAGCAGGGCCTCCAGCTCACTGACTGACTTTTCTCCGTCGGCCAGATGACACAGGATCATTAGCCGCCCCTCATGCGCGAAGTTTTTCAGAAACGCAGACGCCCGGGCAGCGCTAGCCTGCAAATCTGACAGCGCCTTTTCTGTTTGCCGGGTTTCGTCGTCTTTAAGTGTCACACGTGACCTGTCCAACATCTTGTGGTTGGGTCAATGTGCCTCAAGAACCCCTCGGTTGTCACCCCTCGGTTGCCGGTGCGCCCCCTTGAAAGGCATTTCCGTCAACATAGTCACACGGTTCTTCCTGCATTTGCAGGTGCAGTTCGTTGCCTGTGTATGGGTGAGCGCGGGCAAGGTCTTCGTTCACCTCAATGCCAAGTCCGGGTGCAGCGGGGGCCAAGACGAACCCGCTTTCGACACGCAATGAACTGTTGATGAGTTGATCGTGAAATGGTGTTTCGATGGTCTCAAGCAGCAAAAGGTTGGGGATGGACGCGGCGAGATGGATATTCGCGGCCCATTCAACCGGACCAGCATACAGGTGCGGTGCCATCTGGGCATTGAAAATCTCGGCCATGGCGGCAACCTTTTTCATTTCCCAGATGCCGCCTGCGCGACCCAGCGCAGGTTGAAGAATTTCGGCTGCCCCTGCGCGCAAAACGGCACCAAATTCAGCTTTGGTTGTCATACGTTCACCAGTTGCGACCGGAATTCGAACGTTACGTGCGACGCGGGCCATGTCCTCGATCATGTCCGGCGGTGTGGGCTCTTCGAACCACAGTGGCGAGTAGGGTTCCAGCGCCTGACCCAGACGGATGGCTCCAGCGGTGTTGAATTGCCCGTGGGTTCCGAACAGCAAATCCGCTTTGTCCCCGACGGCCTCGCGGATGGCTTTGCAGAACGCCACGGACATCGAGATATCGGACATCGCTGGCATGTGCCCGCCTCGCACCGTGTAGGGGCCTGCCGGGTCGAATTTGACTGCAGTGAAGCCGCGGCGCACCATTTCTGCGGCGCATTCTCCGGCTTGCTCAGGCGATGTCCAGAAGTCATTCAGATTATGCTGGGGCAGCGGGTAGAGGTACGTGTAGGCCCGAATGCGTTCGTTCATCAGCCCCCCCAACAGGGCATAGACCGGGCGGTCACGGTCTTTGCCCAGAATGTCCCAGCAGGCGATTTCCAACCCGGAAAATGCGCCCATGACCGTCAGATCGGGACGCTGGGTAAAGCCGCTGGAATAGGCACGCCGGAACATCAGCTCGATATTCTCGGGATTCTCGCCCAGCATGTGACGTTCGAAAACGTCCCGGATTACATGGCGCATGGCTTCGGGCCCGACAGAGGACGCATAACATTCGCCCCAGCCGGAGATCCCTGTATCGGTCGTGACTTTGACCAGTATCCAATACCGCCCGCCCCACCCGGGCGCAGGCGGGGCTGTGACGATGATATCGAGGTCTTGCAGCTTCATCAGATTTTCTCCCGCCTTATGAGGTTAATCTCTGTCAAATATGATGACGTTGCGCTTGGCCGAGCCGGTTTTGGTGTCCTTGATCGCTTCATTGATCTGCGACAACGACCACCGGCCTGAGATCAGCTCGTCCAGTTTCAGACGGCCTTGTTCATAGAGATCAATCATCCACGGGATATCGCGCTGGATGACAACATCTCCCATTTTCGACCCGATCAACCCTTGTCCTAATGCAGCCAGCACTACCGGCTCGTAACTCGCCATGTCCCCGGAATGTGGCATTCCGATCATGATCGCCTTGCCGCCCCGACCCAAGTAGCGAGGGGCTTGATCATAAGCCGGGATAGCCCCGACGGTGATCAAAACTGCGTCTGCCCCGCGCCCGCCGAGGGCCTTGTAGGCATCTTTCCAGGGGGCTTCCTGATCGGCCAAAACGCCGTGGGTCGCACCGAATTCCTTGGCGATGGCCAATTTCTCTTCGGTCATGTCCACGGCCACGATCCGGCGCGCACCTGCGATGCGTGCGCCTTGGATCGCGTTCAACCCCACACCGCCGGCACCGATCACCACAACATCCTGACCGGGACGCAGTTCAGCGGCGTTTACGGCCGCGCCCACGCCGGTGATCACGCCACAGGACAAGAGGCTGGCCACGTCTTTGGGCATGTCATGCGGAATCTTCACGATTTGCCGATGGCTGACCACAACCTTTTCGGCGAATGCCCCGCAGGCCATGGCCTGTTCCAGCGGGCTGCCGTCTTCGGTCCGCAAGGGGCCTTTGACGGTATCGTAAGGCGTTTCGCAAATGGTTGGTTTTCCCCCGGCACATGAGGGGCAGGACCCGCACGCCCGGATCAGGGTAACGACGACCGCGTCGCCGACCTGGAAATCTCCGGTCGAGCCTCCGACGGCGGTGATTATCCCTGCGGCTTCGTGCCCGTAAACGGCTGGAAGAAACCCGCCCCAGGCACCGCTGGCGTACGAGATGTCGGAATGGCAGATCGCCACCGCATCCAGTGTCACTTCTACCTCACCCGTATTGGGAGGCGCGATTTGAACGTCTTCGATGATCAGAGGTTCACCGAACGCGCGGCAGACGGCGGCTTTAATGGTTTGCATGTGTTCCCTCACTCCCTTTCGGCCACGGTGGCGCGGTTGAGAGGGTACTGCAATACGGAATCCGCCAAAGCGATGTCGCTGTTACGCTATGACCCTACGTGAGCGCAAAAACAGTGAAAGGCCGAAGATCATCAAAACCAGTGCCAGCAGGAAGGGGGCACCCGGCAGGTAGATTGGCGCGTCCGGTTTGATGAACTGCGCAAACACGGTGGTCATCAGAAGCGGAGAAATGACCATCGACAAGGCGTGAAGCGAGGTTAGAACGCCCTGCAATTCCCCCTGCTGCGAGTCCGGTGTCGCGCGAGACATCAAGGCTTGCAGGGCCGGTGTCACCACGGCTCCGATTGCGGTGATCGGGATTAGCATCAATGCGATGAAACCGTTGGTCAGGAACCCCAGCAACAGGAAGCTGAAGATCTCGAAGCCCATGCCGTAGATGATGGTCACACGCTCGCCGAGGTATTTGGTGGCCGGGCGGATCAGCCCGCCCTGTACTGCGGCCATACCGATCCCATAGACGCCCAACGACAGGCCGATCATTTGCGGGGACCAGCCGAACCGTTCGGTCGTAAAGTAAGCCCAGATGGCGGGGTAGACGTAGATCGAGACGGAATACAGAAGATAGACCCACAGCATCGGTCGAATGCCGGGCAGTGCCGCGATGGCGCGTAACGAGTTCACCGGATTGGCTCGGCGCAAGTTAAAAACCCGTCTGGTTTTGTCCGTGACGGTCTCGGGCATGACAAACAAGCCTATGAGGAAAGCCAGGGCAGATAATGCCGCCGCAGCCCAGAACGGCGCGCGCGTGCCGTATTCGCTGAGCAATCCGCCGACGACCGGTCCCAACACAAATCCGACCCCGAACGCTGCGCCCAACAAGCCAAAATTGGCGGCCTTTTCATGGGGTTTTGACACATCAGCCATGAATGCCGCCGCTGTCGCGTGCGTGGCCGCCGTGATACCGCCAACGATGCGTCCGGCCAAAAGCAGCCAGATACTGCCAGCCAGCGCCATCACAACGTAATCCAGAGACATAACGAACAGCGACACCAACAGCACAACCCGTCGCCCATACGCGTCCGACAGGTTCCCCAAAATTGGCCCAAACACGAACTGCATCGCCGCGAATGCCGTGCTGAGAATCCCACCCCAGATCGCGGCGGAGGCCAACGTGCCGCCCTGAACCTCGACGATCAGTTCCGGCATGATGGGCAGCACCAAACCGATGCCCATGGCGTCGATCATGACTGTGAGAAGGACGAAGAAAAAGGGCAGTCGCATTGGAACCGGGAGGATGACAATCTGGCCGGACCTTAACCGCAGTCGATGCGAGTGGAAAGAGACCCGCTCAGACCCGCGATGTAGGCAATGCCTTCCCGATATTGTCCAACAATTCAGCCAGCTTTTGCGGCTGGGCAAAGAACGGCGAATGCGAGGTGCCAATTGTTAGGCGCATGCCCTCGGGGGCGCAATGACTCATCTGTTCCTGATACTCGGTCGGGATCGTCCGGTCATCCGTTGTGCGGATGTACGCTTTGGAAACCTTTTCGAACTTTTCAGTCACGGGCAGGGGGGTATCCTGTGGCGAGATGGCTTGCGGACACAGCCGCGCCAGCGCGTAGGGTACGGTTTCCGGCGGGCAATCGTGATAAAAGAGGTCATGCACCCTGTCTGGCTTGACCGTGTAGGACAGCCCGTCCGAGGATTTCTCGACCGCATCGTGGATTGTCTGGCGAGGCGACAGTTTTCGCATCTCTACCATCGACAACCCATCACGTGGGACATAGGCGGCCAGGTAAATCAGCGCACGCATGGCGTCGGGTGCAGCCTCGGCTGCGGCACTGACCGGATATCCACCCCACGAATGCCCGACGACAATTGTCTGAGGCTTTGTCGCCGACAGAATTGTATCGCGGCAGCTATCCAACGTCACATCGGCAATGGGGGTCGGGTCGGAACCATGGCTGGGCAAGTCTATTGCGCGAACGTTATGCCCAAGTGACTCCAGCGCAGGGATGAGGTCTCGCCAACACCACGCGCCATGACAGGATCCGTGGACTAACAGATAATCCGCCAAACCATTGCTCCTTCAAATGTGGCCGATGTCGGTCAGGAAACTCTGCAGCAACGCCGCATACTCTGCCGGTTGTTCGACACAAGGCAAGTGCCCGGCGCGTCGCATCAGTTCGAACCGGGATCCGGGGATAAGCTCAACGGTTTCCCTTACCAGATCTGGCGGAGTCGAGCCGTCCTCGCTGCCGGCGATACCCAGTGTGGGTAGCCGCAGACCGCTGGTCGGCGTGTAAAAATCCGTACCCGAGATCGCCGCACAGCAGCCCAGGTACCCGTCCACCGGCTGACGAACCATCATGTTGCGCCACAGCAGGTGGTCTGGCGAGGTGCGAAATTTTTTCGAGAACCAGCGGTCCATGGTTGCGTCGGCCAAAGCCTCGATCCCGCCCTTGCGTACCGCATCCATGCGGTCCTGCCAGATCGAGGGAATGCCGATCTTGGCCGCGGTGTTGGACAGTACGAGGCCGCGTATCTGATCCAGACGCTTTACTGCCAGCCCCTGCCCAATCAGCCCGCCGATCGAAAGACCGACGAACACGCAATCCCGAACCTCAAGGTGATCCAGCAAGCTCTCGGCATCCTTGACCAACGCACCCATCGAATAGGGGGCAGGAGGTTGCGACGACAGGCCATGTCCCCGCTTGTCATAGCGTATAATGCGCAGGCCGCCCGGTAGGTGCGGCAGCATATCGTCCCAAAGACGAAGGTCGGTTCCCAACGAGTTTGCAAACACTATCGGCGCGCCATCCGGATCACCGTCGATCCGATAGTGGATTTGCACCTCTCCGAGGTCTGCGATCTGCATGACTCAATCCCCTGTCGTCATATGCATTGGTGTCAGTTTGCCCCAGTCCGATTAAATTGTCAGGTCAGGAAACCCAGCGCTTTTGCAAAGACTTCGGGGTCAGCGTTGCCCCCCGAAGCCACCACGATCACCGTGTCGCCCTCGATTTCGTCCGCCCGATACAGGGCCGATGCAAGCGACACCGCGCCGCCCGGTTCCAGTACGATCTTTAGACGCAAAAAGGCCTGCGCCATCGCGCGCATGGCTTCGTCCTCGGACACCGACAGGCCTGGGCCGCAGAGCCGGTTCAGGATCGGAAAGGTGATCTGGCCCGGCTGCGGTGTCAGGATCGCATCGCAGATATTGCCAGCGGTGGCGTTGTTGCTTTGAATATGACCGGTCGCGAGGGAGCGTTTGACGTCTTCGAACCCTTCGGGCTCGCACGGGCGGGTCCGCAGACCCGGCGCGTGACCATCCAGTGCCAGCGCGATACCAGAAGTCAGCCCACCGCCGCCACAGCACACCAGTACATCGGCTTCATCGACGCCCAATTCCGCCGCCTGCCGCGCAAGCTCCAGTCCCACAGTGCCCTGACCTGCAATGACCTGAGGTTCATCGTACGGGCGGATCAAGGTCAGCCCGCGCTCGGTTGCCAGTGTTTCGCCAATATCCTCACGGCTTTCGTTTGCGCGGTCATAAAGGACAACTTCACCACCCAGCGCGCGTGTGTTGTCGATCTTCAACTGGGGGGCATCGGAGGGCATGATGATCACCGACGAAATCCCGTGCTGAGCTGCCGCATACGCCACACCCTGCGCGTGATTGCCCGAGGAATAAGCGATCACGCCACGCTGACGGTCTCCATCGCTCAAGGCTGAAATAGCCGACCATGCACCGCGGAACTTGAAGCTGCTAGTGTGTTGAAGGCACTCGGGTTTGACCAGCACGCGTCGGCCTGCGATTTCATCCAGAAAGGGTGAGCTCAGAATTGGTGTTTCCCGAACATGTCCTCTGAGCCGCCCGGCGGCGGCCTCGATCATTTCAAGTGTGCTCATACGGCGTTCAGTACCTTGCGAATAAGTTCAAGCGATTGCGGCTCGTCCAGAAACGGGGCGTGGCCACGATCCGGGATCTCTTCTGAGATAAGGCCGGGGTGGCGGTCGTGCATCTCTGTCAGCGTTTCTTTGCCCAGAATGTCAGAGTTTTCACCTCGAATGACCCCTGTCGGAATGTCCTGCAACGCTTCAAATAGCGGCCATAGGTCTGGTGCAGCCCCGGCAGATGCCTGTTCCAAAAGCGCTGTGCGCAAAGCGGGATCATAGCGCAGCGTAAGGCCGTCCGAGGTCTCTTCAAACTGTATCTCGGCCTGCTGTCGCCAACGTTCCAGTGATACGCCGGGGAAATGGGGTTCCATGACATGCTGCAGCGCCTGTGCCGCTTGGTCGTAAGTTCCGGATACGGGCTGTTTGCCGACATATTCCATGATCTTGGCGATGCCCGACGGGTCCAAGACCGGGCCGACATCGTTCAGAACCACGCTCGACAACCGTTCCGGGTGGCTTGCC
The DNA here is from genome assembly GCF_056537465.1 of Ruegeria sp. CE8. Lineage (NCBI taxonomy): Bacteria > Pseudomonadati > Pseudomonadota > Alphaproteobacteria > Rhodobacterales > Roseobacteraceae > Ruegeria > Ruegeria sp. CE8. The sequence goes on along the minus strand of NZ_JBQFRP010000005.1, from coordinate 236,281 downwards.
GCCAGCGCCATGGCGATCAGTCCGCCGCGTGATGTGCCGATGACGGTCACGCGGTCCAGGCCAAGGTGGTCCAACAACTCAATCGCGTCATGCGATTCGCGAATGACGTTGTAGTTCATATAGTCGGGGTCATGGTCCGATTGCCCGCGCCCCCGGTAATCCATCGCGATCATCCGCATATCGGCCAGGTGAGGCGCGAGAAACGAAAAGTCCCTGCTATTCCGGGTCAAACCCGCAAGACACAGCACCGGCGCCCCGGCTCCGGTGTCCTCGAAGTAAATACGTCTGTCGTCAGACGTTGTGAAAAAAGCCATTAGAGTCCAGCCAGTTGAGGAATGCTCGTCAGGTCGGACAGTACATGTGCAGGCCTCCATGGCAAGCGGTCCATCGGTTCCCCTGCGCGATTCACCCAAGCCGTAACAAAGCCATACCCGCTGGCCCCGGCCGCATCCCAGCCATTCGAGCTGACGAACAGGACTTCATCACGGGCGCAACCGAACCTGTCCTGTACAAGGTCGTAAACACGTGAATCCGGTTTGAAGATGCCGACGCTCTCGACAGACAGAACATCGTCCAGAGCATCGCCTATGCCCGCCGATTGGACGGCACCGTCCAACATCGGAGGTGATCCGTTCGACAATATTGCCGTTTGCAACCCGCCTGCTTTGAGTGCACGCAGCATGTCCGGGACTTCGGCGTAGGCCTGCAATTCCCAATAGAGATCCAGCAACCGTTGCCGCAGCGTCGCATCTCCGTCCAGCCCCGTGGCCTCAAGCGCCCAATCCAGCCCGTCCTGAGTGACGTCCCAGAAATCCGCATGCGCGTCCGTAACCGCGCGCAGCCAGGTGTATTGCAACTGCTTAAGGCGCCAGTGGTTGGCCAATTCGGGCCATTTCTCCTGAAGGGCGTCAAAACCCGGTTCCCCCGCCGCCTGCCGCGCGGCAGCCGCCACGTCGAACAAAGTTCCATAGGCATCAAAAACGCAGGTCGTGATCGGCATCAGGTTCCCTCCCATCCATCCGGGGCAGGTTTGCACAACAACAAAAGCCATAAAAGAGGTCAGGGTTTACAATGTCGTGTTACACCCTAGGCTTGGCCGCTCACACTTTACAGAGGCCGGAGGCCAGCATGACCGAAATCAAACAAGGCGACACGGTTCGCATCCACTACACAGGAACGTTGCTGGATGGGAACGTCTTTGACAGTTCCGAAGGACGTGATCCGCTGGAATTTGTCGTAGGATCTGGCCAGATTATCCCCGGTTTGGATTCGGCGATGCCGGGCTTGAACGTGGGTGACAAGAAACGGGTCGAGATCGCCTGCGTCGATGCCTATGGCCCGATCAATCCTGCGGCGCGCCAGCAAATCCCGCGTGAGGGTATTCCGGATGACATTCCGCTGGACCCGGGCACCCAATTGCAAATGCAGACCCCGGACGGGCAGGCCCTGCCTGTGACAGTTGTCGACTCTGACGAAGCGACCGTAACGCTTGATGCAAATCACCCGTTGGCCGGGCAGGACCTGATTTTTGACATTGAGGTTGTCTCGGTGAATTAACCGAATGCCCACAGCACCGGATCAGCCCGAAATTAGGCTGATCCAGGATTCTACGGTCGCACGTATATGCGGTTGCGTGAAAAACACGAACAGCATCAGTAGAGTGGTTAGTGCCAAGAGGGCGACGCGCCCACGCAAGCCCAGAAAACCGGACCTGCGTCGCGACCGGGCGCTGCTTGCTAGAATGTGATCGGCTTTGCTCATGCCGATATCCCTGCCCGCGAAAGATGGTCAAATCTTGGCACCGGCAGGGAAAGATCGGGTCACATATGATCGGGCTGCGGCATGCCCAGAATGTGGAAGCCGCCATCGACGCGGATGATCTCGCCCGAGGTGCAGGCGCCCGCATCTGACGTAAGGTAAACTGCGGTGCCACCAACGGCCTCAAGCGTCGCGTTCGAGCGCATGGGCGCGTTCTGATCGCAGAATTTGTAGGTCTTGCGCGCACCGCCGATCGCCGCGCCGGCCAGCGTCTTCATCGGGCCGGGCGAGATTGCGTTCACACGGATGCCTTCGGGGCCAAGATCATTGGCAAGATAACGGGTTGCCGATTCCAGCGCAGCCTTGGCCACACCCATCACGTTGTAGTTCGGCACAACCTTGTTCGATCCCTGATAGGTCAGGGTCAGCAGCGTGCCGCCATTCTCTTTCATCAGTGGGTAGGCGCGGCGCGCGACTTCGATGAAAGAATAGGCTGACACGTCCAGCGAGTGCTTGAAGTTGGCTCGCGTGGTGTTCAGGAACCGGCCCGTCAGTTCGGACTTGTCCGAATAGGCGATGGCGTGGACCACGAAGTCAATTGTCGGCCAGCGCGCGCCAAGCTCTTCGAATGCGCGGTCCAGCGACTCGTCATCCGTGACATCCGCGTCCACCATGAAATCACTGCCCAGGCTTTGTGCCAGCGGCTCCAGCCGTTTGCCGAACGCTTCGCCCTGATAGGTGAATGCCAGCTCGGCGCCGGCCTCGTGCATGGCCTTGGCGATACCCCAAGCAATGGAACGGTCGTTCGCCACGCCCATGATCAGGCCGCGTTTGCCCTTAAGAAGATCTGACATCATACTCACCCGTTATACTTCGACAGAACCATGGAACCGTTCGTGCCGCCAAAGCCGAAGCTGTTGGTCATGACACTGTCCAGTCCTGCGTTTTCAACAACTTGTGTTGCAATTTCACCGGGCAGGATGCCTTCGGCAAGAGTGTCGACGTTAATCGACGGCGTAATGAAGTCATGGTGCAACATCAGCAGGCAGAAAATTGCCTCCAAAGCACCAGCCGCGCCCTGTGCGTGGCCAGTCATCGACTTGGTCGAGGAAATCGGGGGCACGTTGCCTTCACCAAAGATGCGGCGGACGGCCTCTACCTCGCCAACGTCACCGACCGGGGTCGAGGTCCCGTGGGCGTTGATGTAGCCGACCTTGCGGCCTTCGGGCACGGTCGACAGGGCCAGACGCATTGCGCGTTCGCCGCCTTCGCCGGACGGTGCGACCATGTCGTGGCCATCCGAGGTGGCCGCATAGCCGGTCACTTCCGCGTAAATTTTTGCACCGCGGGCCCGCGCGTGTTCCAGATCCTCAAGAACGACGATCCCACCGCCGCCCGAGATCACGAACCCATCGCGATTCTGGTCGAACGCGCGGGATGCCTTTTCCGGAGTGTCATTGTACTTGGACGACATCGCACCCATCGCGTCGAACAGGCAGGAGAGCGTCCAGTCCAACTCTTCTCCGCCACCTGCGAACATGACGTCCTGCTTGCCCAGCATGATCTGCTCGGCAGCGTTGCCGATGCAATGCAGCGAGGTCGAGCAAGCCGAAGTGATCGAGTAGTTGATGCCCTTGATCTTGAACGCGGTTGCCAGGTTAGCCGAAATCGTCGAACACATGCATTTCGGAACAGCAAACGGCCCGATACGCTTGGTTGCGCCGGTCTTAAGAACGGTCTGGTGCGCAGTTAGCATGGCGCTGGTCGAGGGACCACCGGAACCGGCAACCAACCCGGTGCGTGGGTTCACAACCTGATCTTCAGTCAAGCCAGCATCCGCAATCGCCTGGCTCATGGCGATGTGCGCATAAGCGGCACCGGGGCCCATGAAGCGCAGGGTCCGCTTGTCCACATGCTCGGTCACATCGATTTTCAGCGTACCGGCGATCTGGCTGCGAAAGCCATGTTCGACCATCTGTTCATTGGCTTCGATGCCGGACTTTCCGGCCTTAAGCGAGGCCAGAACCTCTTCGGCATTGTTCCCGATGGAGGAGACAACCCCCAGACCGGTGACAACTACTCGACGCATGTGCGTGCTCCTTATTTCAGGCCGGTCCGGCTTAGGCTTCGGACAGAACGACTTTCATGTCTTTGACGTCGTAAATCATTTCGCCGTCCGCTTCGACGATACCATCCGCCACACCCATGGTCAGGCGGCGGGTCTGGATCGCCTTTTTAAAATCGATTTTATAGGTCAGCATCTTGCGGTCCGGACGCACCATGCCGGTCAGTTTGACTTCACCAACCCCCACGGCCATGCCGCGCCCCTGCCAACCACGCCAGCCCAGATTAAAGCCGGTCAGCTGCCAAAGACCATCCAGTCCCAAACAGCCAGGCATAATCGGGTTGCCAGGGAAGTGGCAGTCAAAGAACCACAGGTCAGGCGTGATGTCGAATTCGGCCAGAACATGGCCTTTTCCATGTGCGCCACCATCGGCCGAGATGTCGGTAATCCGGTCCATCATCAGCATCGGCGGAGCAGGCAACTGCGCATTACCGGGGCCGAATAATTCGCCACGCGCGCATTTCAGCAGATCGTCCTTGTCAAAGCTGCTCGGGAATTGGGCCATTCTGCCGCCTCTCCTGCCAGGGGTCCGTTCGTTATATCTGGCCTCGTCTAGCACCCGTATGCAAGGTCCTGCAAGAGCACCGCGCCACATCCTGTTGTGCAGACGACATTCTTTGCGAATGAATTTCATTTGAAATTACCCGAACAGAGCACTTATATATGGTTCAGCAACAATTGGGTTTCGGATTAATGACACCTCAGAGCCAGAACATAGCCACGGATTGGTTGGTTGACGCCGGGTTACGCCCTACGCGCCAACGTGTTGCATTGGCCGAGCTTCTGGTCGGCGACGGGCGTCACCGGCACGTCACGGCTGAAAGCCTGTTCGAAGCTGCCAAAAAGAACGGCGACGCGGTCTCGTTGGCGACGGTGTACAATACGTTGCGTGCGTTTTGCGATGCGGGCGTTCTGCAGGAAATCACAGTTGATGGCTCGAAGAGTTACTTCGACACCAATACCCACGATCACCCCCATTTCTACTGGGAAGACGAAAGCCGGCTGAGCGATGCGCCGTCGGATCAATTGGTGATTCAGCGCCTTCCAGAAGCGCCCGAAGGCGTCGAGATCGCGTCCGTCGACGTTGTGATCCGTCTGCGGAAAAAGTAAATCAACTCAAAAGGTCCGTCAGAATGTGTCCTGCTACCGCCGTGTTCGGGTCTGCGGGGCCGGTTCCATGGCGTGCCAGCACCACGGGTTCCGCCGCGATCTGATCCGATACCGGACGGCTGACCAGAGGCATTCCATCATAGCTGAAGGCAGACGGGGGATTGGCGTAGCTGATCGCAATACCCTCGTGATGAGCGGCCAGACTGCGTTGGATTTCCAGCGAAGCCGCGCGATGTGCCACCGAAGGTCTCAACCCGATCTGTCGGAAAAGCCCCAATACGTGCTGTGCCGAAAGCCCCTCGTTCGACAGAATCAGTGGAAAGGTGGCCAACTCATCCAACGATACGGATGACACGCCAGCCAAAGGGTGGTCGGGGGCCATGATGGCGTTGGGCAGACTGGTAAACAGGGTGGTTTGCTGAAACGCTGCATCCATACTCAAGCCATAGGTCAGCGCCAGATCGATCTGCCCATCGATCAGGCCAGAGATCAGACCTTCGAACCCATCCACCTTGTAGGCCAAGGCCAAATCAGGAAGCGCCGCGCGCAGCTGACGCACGGCGCTTGCAAGGAAAAACGGGGCCAGATCGACGAAACAGCCCAGCCGCAGCTGCGCCTTGGTCGCGCTGAACTGATCCGCTTTTTCCAGCCGGGCTGCGTTGGTCAGGAGGGTTTCGGCGTCTTCAATGAAACTGCGCCCCTGAGGCGTAAGCGCCATGGATGCCCCGCGTTTTCGTGTGAATAGCGGATAGCCGATGTGCGATTCGACGCGTGTCAGGGCGGTGGACAATGCCGGTTGCGACACGTTCAGCTGCTGCGCTGCGGCAGACAAGCTTCCGAAACGGCCGATTGCGCAGACATATTCGTACTGGCGAAGCGAGATATATAACATGAAATTAAATCTAACTTAGAAAGATATTATTTGAACAGAGGGGTCATCCATGCGCAGATCGGCTTACCACCGGCACGGAGACACACATGACGCACCCCCTCGTTACACAAGAGATGATCGACACCTATCAACAGGACGGCGTGGTTCTGATCAAAGGGCTGTTTGCCGATCACGTTGAAACCCTGCGCGAGGGGGTTGCCGCGAACATGGCCGAGCCCGGGCCTTATGCGTCGGAGAACAAGAAAGAGGGTGAAACAGGCCGGTTCTTCGACGACTATTGCAACTGGTCCCGAATCGAACAATTTCAGACGGTTATTCAGGATTCACCTGCGGCAGAAGTCGCGGCAGATCTGATGCAGTCCCAGACAGTTCAGATGTTCCACGACCATGTCTTGGTCAAAGAGCCCGGCACCTCGATGGCGACGCCATGGCATCAGGATGGCCCGTATTACTTTGTGGAAGGGCAGCAGACGATCAGCTTCTGGTCTCCGCTTGACCCGGTAAAGCAGGCCACACTGCGCTGCGTCGCCGGTTCGCACCGGTGGGAGAAAGAAGTCCTGCCGACGCGCTGGGTTTCGGAAGAGGGGTTCTTTGCGGACGAGGGTCAGTACATTCCCGTTCCGGACCCGGACGCCGAGGGGATGAAGGTCGTGGAGTTCGAAATGGAACCGGGTGACGCGGTCGCCTTCAACTATCGCACTTTGCACGGCGCTCGGGGCAATCAATCAACCAGCCGTCGCCGCGCATTCTCGTTGCGTTTGGTCGGTGACGATGTGCGCTATGTCGAACGCCCCGGGCGCACGTCTCCGCCGTTTCCCGGGCATGACATGGAACCCGGCCAACGCCTGCGCGAGGACTGGTTTCCGGTGTTGCTACGGCGTTGAAAAAAGCGGAAACGCAAAAAATGGGCGGGTCAGAACCACTGGCCCGTTTCAATCACTCCCAGTTCAAGCAACTGCTTCGACGACCATTCAAACGGGATTGAATTGCGCCAGCGGAAGGTTGGAATATCGAAGGTGGACCCTGCGTTTGTTTTCAGCGCCTTCGCCGCCCGGAATGAGCAGATCGCCGCTGTCAGATTGTGATGCCACGGGCAGGAATACGTGTTGTATTCCGCCTCGTTGAACGTGTGATCGGGCCGCAGCGACAATCCCTTTTGGGATTTGAAGAGTGAGATACGATCAATCCGGCGGCTTTGTGGGGGGACGTGCTCCTCGAATCGCCAGCGCAGCCCGCCGGACATGTCCAATTGGCGTTCGACCGGGTGCTTCTGCGAATCAAGCCGCGCCTGTGCAAAATAGCCGGTGCGGTCCAACATCGCGCGATCAGGTGAGACGCCGTTCGGAAATTCGTTCAGATCATCTGCATACAGATCGATGACGTGGCTCAGCATCGAGTCCCGGCGTTCTTCGGTATGGAAGGCCAGCATTTCGCCCACGGAGCGCGACTCGCAGAAGGGAAAGAACAGGTACTCCGCGTTATAGCAGTAATACATCCAAAAACCGGGGGCTGCTTGGATGACCTTGTTTATGGTCTCGAAAACAACAGTCCGGGGCGCGCAGGTCAGGGTGACGCGATGAATCCGGTCCGCAAGTTCGGGGTCCACCCCAAACTCTTGTGGCATGAACGCAATCAGGGATTTGAACCCCAGCCTTAGGTGGTGGCGGATGGTGCTGTCGATTTCGACATCATCCTCGACAAAAATCAGCGCTACGGGCCCTTTGGCCAAAGCTGCATTGCCTGTTTGCAGGAAACTGTCGAAGGATTCGTATCGCATTGCCTGTCCGCTGCTGCCTTGCTGGAGTTTCGGGCCAAAATCGGGTAATCGCGTCGCCATTGCAAGCGGCGTTCGTTGGGTATAGACGACGCCGATCCCGCGAATGCAAAGGCCGTTTTCATGTCAGAACCCAAAAAGCTGTACATCAAGACCTATGGTTGCCAGATGAACGTCTACGACAGCGAGCGTATGGCGGAAACGCTGGGCGGGCAGGGGTACGTGGAAACAAAAAGCCCGGATGACGCGGATATGATTCTGCTGAACACCTGCCACATTCGGGAAAAAGCGGCTGAAAAGATCTATTCCGAGCTTGGTCGGTTCAAGGGCCTGAAAAGCGAAAAGCCTGATCTGAAGATCGGCGTCGCGGGATGCGTCGCGCAGGCCGAGGGCGAAGAGATCATGCGCCGCCAGCCAATGGTGGACCTGGTTGTTGGCCCGCAAAGCTATCACCGTCTGCCCGAGATGGAGGCGAAGACGCGCACAGGCGCCAAGGCGCTGGACACCGATTTCCCCGAAGAGGACAAGTTCGAGAAACTCAAAGGCCGTCCCAAGGCCAAGCGCGGACCGACTGCCTTTCTGACGGTGCAGGAAGGCTGCGACAAGTTCTGTGCCTTCTGCGTGGTACCCTACACGCGCGGGGCCGAGGTCAGCCGCCCCGCAGATCGCATCCTGCGCGAGGCGAACGAATTGGTTGAACGCGGAGTACGTGAAATCACGCTGCTGGGGCAGAACGTCAACGCATATCACGGGGCGGGCCCCAACGGCGATATGACACTGGCCGGTTTGATCTGGGAGTTGAACAAGGTCGACGGGCTGGAGCGCATCCGGTTCACCACCTCGCACCCCAATGACATGGCGGACGATCTGATCGATGCGCACGGGACCTGTGAGAAACTGATGCCGTACCTGCACCTGCCGGTTCAATCAGGTTCGGATCGTATTCTCAAGCGGATGAACCGCAGCCACACCGCCGAAAGCTATCTGCGCCTGATCGAGCGAATTCGCGCCGCGCGCCCCGATATCGTGATGTCCGGCGACTTTATCGTCGGCTTCCCCGAGGAGACCGAAGAAGACTTTCAGGCCACCATGGATTTGGTGGAAGAGGTCAAATACGGCTACGCGTATTCGTTCAAGTATTCGACGCGCCCTGGCACGCCGGCGGCCGAAAGGTCTCAGGTTGATCCTGAGGCGGCGGATGACCGCCTGCAGCGTCTTCAGGCCCTGATCACGCGTCACCAGCGTGAAATTCAGGATGCGATGGTTGGTCGAAACGTCAAAGTCCTATTCGAAAAGACAGGCCGCCTTCCAGGGCAGATGGTTGGAAAATCCGAGTATCTTCATTCGGTTCACGTGTCCGACGCCGATCTCGCGGTGGGCGAACTTCGGGATGTTCGGATCACGGGGTCAGGCGCGAACTCGCTTGCGGGAGAATTGGTTTGACGCGGCCTTTATGCGCTGTTTGGAAACCATACTGACCTGTTAATTCCAAATTTACCCTTGATTTATGACTTGGAACTATGTTCCGAGAAAAATCAGGTTTTTAGGGGCCTGGGGTTCTGGGCCTTTAAAAGCCCATTTCTGCGCCGACCGGTTCAACAGGTCGGGCAATGGAGGGTACGAGTGAAGATTGTGAAGCGTTCCGTTGAATTGTTTGTCAAAACCACCCTGTCGACCGCGATCGCCTTTATGGTTTTTCCCGGTGTGACTGTAGCCGGCAATCTGGATCAGGGGGTTTCTGACCCGCCCGTGGTCAGCCCCAAACGGATCGGTTCGGACGTCAAGGCATTTTATCTTGGTGTTACAGGCGGATACGCTATAGGCGGCGACGATAGGTTCGGTCTGAATGCGTCGGGCAGCACGTCGGAAGTGGGCGAACTGGACCTGAGCGGCTCCTATGGCGGCTTACGCGGCGGTTGGCGCGGCGTTTTGCCTGCAAAGGGCGGGCGTGATTATGTTTACGGGTTTGAACTTGGGTACGAGTTCGGCTCGATTGACGATGAAGTCACCAATCAAATCAACGGAGAGACTGTTACAGGTACCTCCGAGGTTTCTGACGTTTTCTCAATACGGCTTCGCAATGGTTTGACCAACAAAAGCGGCACAGTTTTGTACTATGTTTCCGCCGGTTACGTGAACGGGGACATTTCGACCAAAAGCAGCCAGACATCCGGAGGAAACACTCAATTTTTCCAAGATAGCGGTCGGCGCAGCGGGTTTTCCGCAAGCATCGGGGCCGAGCATAATCTGAGCGAAAACTGGTCGATTACGGGTGAGTACGAATATGTGCAATTCAGCTCGGAAGACGTCGAGTTTTCCAATGGTACGTCTACCAAGTCGACACCGCGATACCGTGGTTTGAAGCTGGGCCTGAACTACAGGTTCTGACTTCTGGTTTGGAATGACGGCGCATCCCTCAAGGGATTGTGTCCCGTCTTGTGGGCGGTTTTACCATCCGCCGCGGAAAAAATGAATCTGTGGCTTGCGCCCACCAAGATTTCTTGTCTACGCTCAAGGTGAAACGCCAAGACAGGAGAGCGGATTGGCCATCGGTGCCCTTACCCCACCGCAAGATGAAATGCCTCAGCGCGAAGCGTTTGTTGAGTTTCCAGACAATCGATTGTTAATAGACCTTTGCGGCGAATATGATCGCAACCTGACGGAAATCGAGCAAAAGCTCTCCGTTCAGATTGTGCGCCGCGGGAATCAGCTGGCTGTCATGGGTGACGAAGACGCCCAAAAACAGGCCATTGAGGTCCTGCAGGCCCTATACACCCGTCTGGAGGGCGGTCGAGATGTCGAAGCGGCCGATGTGGACCGTGAGTTGCGGATGGGTGGCTCGGAAACGGGCACCGGCAGCCGCGACGGTGATCAGCTTGAGATGTTCAAGGGCGGCGCGGTCGAAATCAAGACACGCAAGAAACTGGTCGAGCCGCGCACAGATGCGCAAAAAGCTTACGTCCAGTCCCTGTTCAACAACGAACTGGCCTTTGGGATCGGTCCCGCCGGCACCGGCAAGACTTACCTTGCCGTCGCTGTCGGTGTGTCGATGTTCATCGGTGGTCATGTGGACCGGATCATCCTCAGTCGCCCCGCCGTCGAGGCTGGGGAGAAGCTGGGCTATCTGCCGGGCGACATGAAGGACAAGGTCGATCCCTACATGCAGCCGCTCTACGACGCGCTGAACGACTTTCTGCCCGGCAAACAACTGGCCAAGCTGATTGAAGAAAAGCGAATCGAAATCGCTCCGCTGGCCTTTATGCGCGGGCGTACGCTGGCAAATGCGTTTGTCGTATTGGATGAAGCGCAAAACGCCACGACAATGCAGATGAAGATGTTCCTGACGCGATTGGGCGAAGGCAGCCGTATGGTGATCACCGGCGACCGCTCGCAGGTTGATTTGCCGCGCGGCGTTCAATCCGGATTGGCGGATGCAGAGCGTTTGTTGAAAACGATCCCGAATATCAGCTTCAACTACTTCACGTCCAATGATGTCGTGCGCCACCCGCTTGTGGCGGCCATTATCGAAGCGTATGAAGCCGACTCGGGCCGCGAGACAGCATAGTCACCGGGGTCCACTTGATAGGGCCCTGGGCACGATGAAATGAACCTGGAAGTTACGATAGAAGATGCGCGGTGGCAGCGGCTTGAGCCATTGGCCACGCGCGCGATTCAGGCTGTATTGGACTATTCCGGTCTGGATGACGACCTTTGCGAGATCAGTCTGCTTGGCTGCGATGACGCTCGGATCGCGGAACTGAATGCCGAGTTTCGCGACAAGATCGCTCCAACCAATGTGCTCAGCTGGCCAGCCGAGGATCTGGCGGCCGAAGTTGCGGGTCAACCACCGGCAAAGCCAGCACCTGATTTTACCGGCGAGATGCCGCTGGGCGACATTGCGATTTCCTTCGATACCTGCGCGCGCGAGGCGTCCGAGGCCGGTAAATCCATAGACGATCACGTCACGCATCTGATCATTCACGGAACGTTGCACTTGCTGGGTTATGATCACATTCGTGACCCCGACGCCACTTTGATGGAGGGGGTCGAGGTCGAGATACTTGGCAAATTGGGTATCGATGACCCATATAGTATGTCATAGGGCCCCAGCGGCCGATTAATTGGAACAGGAATATGGGCGATACAGACGGCAGTTCTATGGCGGCGCAGGGCGCGCAACCGAAGAACAGCGGTGAAAATTTTGGCGAGAAAGCCGGTTTCTTTTCTCGAATAGTGGACGCGCTCTCATCGCAAAGCGTTGAAGAGGTTGGCGCGGCCAATGGACATGAGGTCGACAAGGTGCAGCCCCGTGGCATGATCAACCTTCGGCGGATGCGGGTCGAGGATGTCGCCATTCCGACAGCAGAAATCGTGTCCGTGCCTTCAACCATCAGCAAGGACGAACTGGCTCAGCTCTTCCGCGAGAGCGGGCTGTCCCGAATCCCGGTTTACGAGGGGACGCTGGATACGCCATTGGGATTTGTCCACCTCAAGGACTTTGCACTGACCCATGGCTTCAACGGCACGTCTTCGGAATTCGATCTGGTGTCGATGCTGCGCACCCTACTGTTCGTGCCGCCTTCGATGCCGATTGGTGTTCTGCTGACCAAAATGCAGACCGAACGTCGGCACATGGCGCTGGTGATTGACGAATATGGCGGCGTTGACGGGTTGGTGACGATCGAGGATCTCATTGAACAGGTGGTCGGTGAAATTGCCGATGAGCACGATGCGGACGAAGATCAGCTTTGGATTCAGGACAAACCCGGCTGCTATATTGTGCAGGCGCGCGTTCCGCTTGAAGAGTTTGAGGCCGAGATCGAGCGCTCTCTGACCAGCCACGAAGATGTGGACGAGGAAGAGATCGATACACTGGGTGGTCTTGTCTTCATGCTGTCCGGTCGCGTTCCTGCCCGAGGCGAAGTCGTATTGCACCCGGAAGGCCCTGAGTTCGAAGTAATCGACGCCGACCCTCGTCGGATCAAGCGTCTGCGTGTCATGTTGCCGGATCGCGTTGAATGAACCCTGCAAAGGGCTGGCCATTTTGGCTGAGGTTCTTACTTGCTGCTGCGCTGGGCGCGGTGGCGGCGTTCGGGCTGGCTCCGTTTGGTATGTGGCCAGCGACCGTGGTCGCTTTGATCCTGCTGTACCCGCTGTTTCTGACAACCGAGACGCGGATGCAGGCAGCCTGGCTGGGTTGGGCCTTTGCGACCGGGTACTTCGCGCACGCGCTTAGCTGGATTGTCGAGCCATTCTTTGTCGACGCAGAGCGGCACGCGTGGATGGCCCCCTTTGCTCTGACGTTCATGGCAGGCGGCCTCGCGCTGTTTTGGGCGCTCGCCTTCTGGGCAGCGCGTCGTCCGGACGGTCAGGCGAAAGCGCAGGCCGTTTTTCTGGGCATCTCAATCTCGTTATTCGAGCTTGCCCGAGGTTATGTTCTGACCGGGTTTCCCTGGGCCGGGTTGGCGCAAGTTTGGGTGGACACGCCGGTGGCGCAACTCTTGTCCCTGATCGGGCCGTACGGTTTGGGTGCGGTGACGATGCTGGCCACACTGCCATTGGGCGCCGCGCTTTCGCAGCGTGGGGGCTTTGCGTTGCCTTTGTGCTTGACGGTCGGGACCGCCGGTTTGGCGCTTGCGTACGCAGCTACGCGTCCGGACGTTCGCGAAACAGATCATGTCGTCCGCCTGATCCAGCCAAACGCGCCTCAGCACCAAAAATGGGACCCCGAATTCGCCCCGCTGTTCTTTACCCGTCAGGTCGAGTTCACGGCGTCGGCCCCCCGGCCCGATCTGATTGTCTGGCCGGAAACTTCGGTGCCTGCGTGGCTGGGCAGCGCTCAGCCGTATTTGGCGGCGGTCACCGATGCAGCGCAGGGCACGCCCGTTTTTCTGGGTATCCAGAGGGGAGAGGGGCCGCGCATATACAATTCGATGATCTATCTGAACGAGGATGGTCAGCAACAGGGTCTTTATGACAAGCATCACCTCGCGCCGTTTGGGGAGTATGTCCCGTTCGGTGATGTCATGGCCCGGTTCGGCATCTACGGAATGGCCGCGACCACAGGCAACGGTTTCTCCGCCGGTCCCGGCGCGGCGCTGATGGATGCCGGACAGCTGGGAAAGGCTCTGCCGTTAATCTGTTATGAGGCCGTATTTACGCAGGATGTTCTGTCGGCCCCCGACCGGGCAGATTTCCTGTTGCAGATCACCAATGACGCTTGGTTTGGAACCCGGTCCGGTCCCTATCAGCACTTGGCGCAGGCCCAGATGCGAGCGATTGAGCAAGGCCTGCCGATGATGCGTTCGGCGAACACCGGTGTTTCGGCAATGATTGATCCATTGGGGCGCATAACCGAAGCATTGCCTTTGGGTCAGGCTGGGTTCATCGACGCAAACCTGCCGGGGCCCATGGCCTCGACGGTGTATTCGCGCATGGGGGATATGCCGATCTTTGTCGTGTTGCTGGTGTTCTTCGCTCTGTTTTGGCGCAACGCACGAAAGCAGCAGGGATAGTTTCGCATTGACCCTTTGTTTCAAGGGGCGTATTCCGTCGCTTGCCCGTCACAACGGCTTCCTGGCGTGATGGGGAAATCTTAATGGAGCACTTTCATGTCGCGACAGAACTACACATTTACTTCGGAGTCTGTTTCCGAAGGGCACCCGGATAAGGTTTGCGACCGGATTTCCGATGCCGTCCTTGACGCATTTCTGAACGAAGAACCCGAAGCGCGCGTTGCGTGCGAAACCTTTGCCACGACCGATCGCGTCGTCATCGGTGGAGAAGTAGGTCTGTCTGATCAGGAAAAGCTGCACGACTATATGGGCCGTATCGATGAGATCGCGCGCGCCTGTATCAAGGATATCGGCTATGAGCAGGACAAATTTCACCACGAAACCGTCGAGGTGACAAACCTGTTGCACGAGCAGTCCGCCCATATCGCGCAGGGCGTGGACGCGTCCGAGGACAAGGACGAAGGTGCCGGCGACCAAGGTATCATGTTCGGTTACGCCACCACCGAAACCCCCGCGCTGATGCCAGCGCCGATCCAGTACTCGCACGCGATCCTTCGCCGTCTGGCCGAAGTTCGTAAGAGCGGCGCAGAACCCGCGCTGGGTCCGGACGCGAAATCCCAGCTTTCGGTTATCTACCGTGATGGTAAACCAGTGGGCGTCAGCTCGATCGTTTTGTCGACGCAGCACCTGGACGAAACGCTGACCTCGAAAGACATTCGCGGCATCGTCGAACCTTACATCGCCGAAACGCTGCCCGAAGGCTGGCTGACCAGCGAGACCGAATGGCACGTCAATCCGACGGGCAAGTTCGTTATCGGTGGACCCGACGGTGATGCTGGCCTGACGGGGCGCAAGATCATCGTTGACACTTATGGTGGCGCGGCCCCGCATGGCGGCGGCGCGTTCTCGGGCAAAGATCCGACCAAGGTCGACCGCTCGGCTGCTTACGCTGCGCGCTATCTGGCCAAGAACGTCGTTGCTGCGGGGATGGCGGAACGCTGCACGATCCAGCTGAGCTATGCGATCGGCGTGTCCAAACCTTTGTCTATTTATGCGGATACGCATGGAACAGGGCAGGTTGCGGATGTCGAGATCGAAAAGGCCGTCGGCCAGGTGATGGACCTAACCCCGCGCGGTATCCGGCAGCACCTGCAGCTGAACAAGCCGATCTACCAGCGCACCGCTGCGTATGGCCATTTCGGCCGCGAACCCGATGCGGATGGCGGCTTTAGCTGGGAACGCACCGATCTGGCCGATGCGCTAAAAGCGGCGGTCTGATCCGAAGTAATCGAAGCGCGCCCTAACCGGCGCGCTTTTTCGTTCTGGCGCCGGGGTTGCAACACTTGGACCTGCGCAGTATGGGCACCGCCATGAGCACCCAGACACCAAAACGCCCCCGCAGAAACTTCTATGGCCGCTTTAAGGGCAAGACACTGAAGCAGAGTCAAAAGACGTATCTGAACGAAGATCTCGATGCCCTGTCGCCGGGCGCGGTCGATTGGGAAACCAACCCTGAACGTCACCCGCTGGACCTGGACGCGCTGTTCGGCGGCAAGGATGTCTGGCTTGAGGTTGGCTTCGGCGGTGGCGAGCATCTGGTGCATCAGGCTGCCAGCAATCCCGATATCGGCATTATTGGGGCCGAACCCTACATCAACGGCGTCGCCATGCTCTTGGGCAAGATTCGTCAGGCTGGGGTCGAAAATCTGGCCGTCCATCCCGGTGATGCGCGCGATCTGTTCGACGTATTGCCCGAGGCCAGCATCTCGCGCGCTTTTCTGTTGTACCCGGATCCGTGGCCAAAAACCCGCCACCATCGTCGCCGTTTCGTGACGCAGGAACACCTGGAGCCGCTGGCCCGCGCCTTGAAGCCGGGCTCGATTTTCCGCGTGGCGACCGACATTCCAGATTATGTGCGCCAGACGCTGGAAGAGGTGCCGCGCGCCGGGTTCGAATGGCTGGCCGAGCGCCCCTCGGACTGGCGAGAGCCGTGGGAAGACTGGATTTCCACCCGTTACGAGCAGAAGGCTCTGCGTGAAGGCCGTACGCCACATTATCTGACCTTCCGCCGCAAAGGTTGATTGCGGCTGGACCAAGCGGCCCCAATTCGCTAATCGGCTTGAGCACTGATAGCGAAAACAGGAGCCCCCATGTCCGGACACGGCACGCCCATCCCGATGACCTCGCATCCCTGCGGCCCGTTGACCGGCACGGCAGAGGTGCCCGGTGACAAATCGATCTCGCACCGGTCGCTGATCCTGGGCGCGATGGCAGTAGGCGAGACAAAGATCTCGGGACTGTTGGAGGGCGAGGATGTTCTGGACACCGCAAAGGCCATGCGCGCCTTTGGGGCCGAAGTCACCGATCACGGTGGCGGTGAATGGACTGTGAATGGTGTGGGCGTCGGTGGATTTGCCGAGCCGGACCAAGTGATCGACTGCGGAAACTCCGGTACTGGTGTGCGTCTGATCATGGGCGCTATGGCGACCTGCCCGATCACGGCGACTTTTACCGGTGATGCCAGCCTGAACAAACGCCCAATGGCGCGTGTCACCGACCCGCTGGCGTTATTTGGAACGCAATCGGTGGGCCGTTCCGGTGGGCGTTTGCCAATGACCATCGTTGGTGCGGTCGATCCGGTTCCGGTCCGCTATGAGGTGCCTGTGCCCTCGGCGCAGGTTAAATCCGCTGTGCTGCTGGCCGGTTTGAACGCACCGGGCAAAACGGTTGTGATCGAGAAAGAAGCCACCCGCGACCATTCCGAACGTATGCTGGCGGGCTTCGGTGCCGAGATCACGGTCGAGGATACCGATGAGGGCCGGGTGATCACCCTGACCGGACGCCCAGAGCTGAAACCGCAGGTCATCGCAGTCCCGCGCGATCCGTCCAGCGCGGCGTTTCCGGTCTGCGCGGCGCTCATCACGCCCGGTTCGGACGTGCTGGTGCCGGGCATCGGCCTTAACCCGACCCGTGCAGGTCTGTTCACCACGTTGCGTGAGATGGGCGCGGACCTGACTTATGAGAATGAGCGCGAAGAGGGAGGAGAGCCCGTCGCCGACCTGCGCGCAAAGTACTCGCCCAATATGAAGGGCATCAACGTGCCGCCGGAACGGGCGGCTTCGATGATCGACGAATATCCGGTTCTGTCCGTAATCGCGGCGAATGCCACCGGCACCACGATGATGGGCGGTGTGAAAGAATTGCGCGTCAAGGAAAGCGACCGGATCGACGCGATGGCTCGCGGGTTGCGCGCCAATGGCGTGACCGTGGACGAAGGCGAAGAATGGTGGTCCGTCGAGGGGCTGGGTATCGGCAACGTCCCGGGTGGCGGCACTTGTGAGAGCTTTCTGGACCACCGCATTGCCA
This sequence comes from Ruegeria sp. CE8, assembly GCF_056537465.1. Lineage (NCBI taxonomy): Bacteria > Pseudomonadati > Pseudomonadota > Alphaproteobacteria > Rhodobacterales > Roseobacteraceae > Ruegeria > Ruegeria sp. CE8. The sequence continues at coordinate 218,741 of NZ_JBQFRP010000005.1, read as the reverse complement.
TGTCGTTCATGATTCTGGGCATGGGTGCCAAGAAGGGCGTTACCGTTGATGATGCTGGTCCGATCGCCACCTCCTTCCCGATTTTTGAACCGCTGATGGCCACTTTGGGTGCACAATTGCAGCGCAACAATCGTCCGGTTTAATGTCTGGCATGCCCTTCACAGTCGCCATTGACGGCCCTGCCGCAGCAGGAAAAGGAACGATCTCCAAAGCGGTCGCGGCGCAGTTCGGGTTTGCCCATCTGGACACCGGTCTGTTGTACCGGGCCGTCGGGCGCCGGACCCTGCAAGGCATGGAGCCTATTGTTGCGGCGCAGGCTCTTACACCCGAAGAGCTGGAGCAGGGCGATCTGCGCACGGCAGAAATCGCTCAGGCGGCGTCCAGGGTCGCCGTCATCCCCGAGGTTCGGGCCGCTCTGATTGAATTCCAACGGGCCTTTGCGCGTCGAACGGGGGGGGCGGTATTGGATGGCCGCGATATCGGTACGGTTATCTGCCCCGAGGCAGAGGTGAAACTGTTCGTTACTGCCAGCCCCAAGGTTCGGGCCGAGCGCCGTTTCCTTGAACTCGCCGCAAAGGGCAGTGATGTTACGCGGGATCAGGTGTTGTCAGATGTCCGTGAACGCGACGCGCGCGATGCAGAACGCAGCACCGCTCCGATGAAACCGGCTGAAGACGCCGTACTGCTGGACACTTCGGACCTGAGCATCGAGGACGCCTTGGCCAAAGCTGTTGAGATCGTTGAAAATGCAAGGCCCGCGAACCTTTGATATCGCGAGCCTTGGCTGGGGGAGCCCAGACTACAGTTCTCCGACAGCGATGTTTTTGATCTTCGACCACTGATCATCAGCGGTTTGTGATGTCGCTGCTACGTTCTCAAGAAACGCAGCACGTGTTTCCGCGTTCAGGAACAGGTAGAGTTTACCATCTGCAACCAAGTACTGATCCGGGTCGCCGTCGAACTTCTTGCCCACGGACACGCCAAAGGAACAGAATCCGCCATGCTGCGGCAAGTAAGCCGCTGGGTTGGCTTCGAACGCTTCGCGGTTGGTGGCACTGGTAAAGTAGTATGATGCGCCGTCAAACGTCGCGGAATGGGTCGCAAATCCTTCAACGGGATTGCCGTCGTTGACCAGCGCCACAAGATCGACGCCATGCGCGGCCAGCGGCGCGCCAGCGGCGGAAATGCCGTTTGAAACATTGATCTCATCCGCCGCAAAAGCCGGAGCGGCAACAAGCGGCAAGGTCGCGATCAGGGTGGTCAGAACCAGGGATTTCATTGTGTTTTCCTTTCCTGTGCAGGTTCGGGCCGGCGGGTCTGCCAGCCGCTGAACCAAAGCTAGGTGCGGGGTTCTGAACGAGCTATCGCAGCAAGCCCCAAGTATCTTGCAGATCGTTCAAAGCTGTAGGTGGGCTGGAAATACTCTTCACCAAGCTTTGTTTGGTCAGGTTCGCTGTCGGTTCCTATTGTCGAATTGTAGCCTGCAGGAGCGATGCCATGATCCGACTAGCCTTATTGCTATTTTTCCTTGCCGGAAGTCTGGCGGCCCAGGAGGCCAAGGAACCCGAACCACCGATGACATATGAACGTCTGGGCAAGATCCTCTTTGCGCTTGATCCCGAGGCGCAGCCGTTCGGGCCGGGGTTCGAGTTGAAGGTGTCGGATGTTACGGTGCTGGTTGTCACAGACATCAACGCTGACAGGATGCGGGCGATGGTGGCGGTCAGCAGCGCCGGTGAATTGTCGTCCGAGGATCTGAGGCGTGTAATGCAGGCAAATTTCGACAGTACGCTGGATGCGCGCTACGCGATCGCCAATGGCACCTTGTGGGCTGCCTTCATTCACCCGTTGTCTCGACTGAACAAAGAGCAATTGATCTCGGGGCTGGCCCAGACCGTGAATATCGCAAGGACTTACGGTACCCTGTATTCCAGCGGTGCGGCGGAATTTGGCGGCGGTGACAGCCATGATCTGCAGCGTGAACTGATTGAAGAACTTCTGAAAAAAGGCGAGGAGATCTGAGTGTCACTTGGAATTCGCCCTTTTTTGCTGCCAAAACGGCCGTTGCGTCACAGACCCTAGATGGATGCCAGAAAGCTGCTATAGTCTCTTATTAGCTAAAAGGGAAAGCTGCTCAAAAAGCCTAAAAAAGGGCAGGCAGCTACATAATCCCTAAAGCCAACAGGGACAGAAAAAACATGAACAATCGTTTGAGTAAAATCACCATCGTTGGTGGTGGAACGGCGGGTTGGATGACCGCGCTGATTCTGGACATGGTGTTTTCACGCACTTCAGCAACCAAGGATCGCCCGCGCATCTGCCTGATCGAAAGCCCCAATATCTCGACCGTGGGAGTCGGCGAGGCCACAGTGCCGCGTATGCCGGTCACGCTCCGTCAGGCGGGCATTTCAGAGCGGGATTTTTTCCGTGAAACTAACGCGTCATTCAAACTGGGCGTGAAGTTTTGCAATTGGAACAAGGATGCCAAGGGTAATCGCATCGACTATGTGAACCCGTTTGCCCACGGCCAATTGTTGGAAGGCTTGGAGGCCGCCGAGTATTTCCTGCGCTTCGGCAATGGAGATCGGGACTATACGCAGTCCATCTCGCCGCACGATGATCTTGCCCGCCTGTGCAAGGGCGCACGGCAGTTGGGGCAGCCTGAGTTTGAGCAGCGGTTCGGCTATGCCTATCATCTGGATGCAGTGAAGTTCGCAGGTATGCTGACAACGGTCTGCACCAAGCGCGGCGTGGAGCACATCCAGGACGAGGTGAAATCGGTTGAATTGGATGAGCAAGGCAACGTCAGCCATCTGATGCTCGAGCGTAAAGGCCGTCACGATATCGAGATGGTGATCGATTGCACCGGGTTCCGCGGGTTGATCATCAATCAGGCTCTGGGCGAGCCATTCATGGATTACTCGGAGTACCTGCCGAATGATCGCGCAATGGCGTTGCAGATTGAACACCCTGATCCCGAGAAGATCGAAAGCGTCACGCGGTCTACCGCGCTGGGCGCAGGTTGGACATGGCGTGTGCCGCTCTACAACCGTGTGGGCACGGGCTATGTGTATTCGTCCGCGCATCGGACGGACGATCAGGCGGCGGATGAATACCTTGAATGGCTGGGCGACAGCGGGAAAGGACTTACGCCGCGTGTGATCCCGATGCGCGTCGGTCGCGTGCGCAACGCCTGGGTCAAGAACTGTTTGGCAATTGGTCTGTCTGGCGGGTTTATCGAGCCACTTGAGAGTACCGCGATCCATATGATTGATCATGCGGTGCGCTGGTTCGCCGAGCACCTGCCGACGCGAGATATCGAGCCGTCGTTGCGGTCGAGATATAACCGGCAGATGAATAAGCTCTATGATGAGGTTCTGGACTTTATCTGTCTGCATTATCGCCTGGGCAATCGCACGGATGATCAATACTGGATCGACGCGCGCACCGAGATGAAGTTGCCGGATCGATTGGCCGAGAACCTGGAGTTGTGGCAGCACCGCCTGCCGATGGAGCACGACATCGAGTTCGCAACGCTGTTCAATTTCCGTGTTTATCAGACGGTTCTTTTGGGCAAGCAGGTCTATGATACCGGCTATGGAACCGGCATCCGCGACCGTCTTCGGCCTTTAAAAAGGCCGATTTGGTTCCAGTGGTGGAAGGGCGCAAAAGTGGACCTTGCGCAGATACTCAAATCAATGCCGGATCACAAAACGCTGCTGCGTGATATACGAGGAGAACTGGAGCGACCAGCCTTCAAAAAAATGGCGGCGGCGAAGCCGACGGTGGCGATGCCGGGCGCAGCACCGGCACCTCTTGTGATCCAGAACATGCCGAACCTTGCAGAAATTCAAAGCGGCGCGAAGGATCTTCAACTGTTCTAGAGGTTTTTTGCGCTCATTGCGGGAACCATTTGAAACGAGGAAGAAGGGCGGGGCTTCAAGCCTCGGCCTTCAGGGCGATCAAAGGGGTGGCAAATAGATCAAGGCGGCGCGTTGAAACGCTGTCCCCCTGTGGGCGATCGTTGAGCCGTACGCGGGCCGTGAATACCGCTCAGGTCAATGACGAACACTTTTCCGGAGGTAGAGCGCAGTTGAGCGGTAGTGACAACAACGACCTGCCACGTGCTTTGATCAACGAACTCCTAAGAAAATTGAGCTAGAGCGCCGGGCCTTCACGCAGCTTGTCCTGCTCGGACGGCGTGGGCGTGTGATTGAAAACGAAGGCCGTGCGGCAGGCTTCTTCTCCACCCAACTCCTCGATCTTTTTGCGCTGATCAGCAAAGGCGCGGGCGTTGACCTCTTCAGGATCGCAGATTTCACGCAGGCGCCGTTCTCCTTCGATCAACGCTGCTTGGATGATCGGATCATTCACCCCATCCAGCGCGCGATTGATTTGCTCATGCGGATCGGCGACCAAATCGAACAATTGTGGGGGCTGGCCGACATAGTAGACGTATTTCCAGTTGCCCCACCGCACCATGAAACTGCCGGTTTTTGATCCTCCGTCGTGGTACTCACTGAAACCAGTCCGGTTCGGGTCGTCCGGCGCATTGGCCAAGTCCAACAAAGAGAGGCCGGGCTGAGTGGCATTGGCCTTATCGTCTGACACACCGCAGACGTCCCGGGCCGTCGCCGCAATATCCGTCAAGTTCGTGCATGTGGTGACATGCCGACCCGCCGGAATGCCGGGGCCCGCCATGATCATTGGAACACCTGCGCTGGCCTCGTACATGACCTGCTTGGTCCAGAACCCTTGGTCGCCCATCATGTCACCGTGGTCCGACACATAGATTACCACTGTATTCTCGGCCTGACCGCTGTCGGACAGCGCCTTTAGAATACGCCCGACGCAATCGTCCATAAGCGATGTCAGGCCATAGTAGGCTGCCTTGGCTTCACGCATCTTCTGTTCGTCAAAATAGTCATCGTAGTTGAAGAACGAGGCGATGTTGCGCAGTTCCTCGTGGTCAGGCAGACCATTGCCGTAGCCAATGGGCAAGTCCATCTCGGCGGGATCATACAGGTCGTACCATTCCTTGGGGCAGGTCAGCGGATAGTGCGGACTGACAAGGGAAACGAATGCAGCCCACGGTTGGTCCTGACGCGCGGGGTCAGCGAGCCACGCCTCGGACGCAGCAGTGATGTCCAGATCGTAGTCGGTATATGTGCTGGAACCCACGCCGACATCTCCGGCCAATTCAGCGGCTGAGTCGTAGGCGGGTGGGTTTTCACGAAGCAATCCTACCGCCCAGCCGACGCCGCCAACCACATGCATTGGAAGGATCTCTTGGCTGAATCCGTTGTCGTCCTCGACCGAGCGGAAGTGCAGTTTGCCAATTGATGCCACCTCACGCCCGGCGCTCCGCAACTGTCGCATCCAGCTGCGTGGCTCTCCGTTGTACGGTGTCGCGCTGTCCCAGTTACCTGTCGTGTGCACCCAGTCACCGGTCGCCAGCGCCGCCCGCGTAGGTACGCACATGGGCGAGGGCGTGTAGGCGGAGTCAAACATTGTGCCACGTGCGGCCAGCGCGTCCAGGTTCGGCGTTTTGACGATCGGGTGGCCAGCGCAGCCCATCGCGTCTTTGCGGTGTTCATCCGAGATAATGACGAGAAAGTTTGTGTGCTGGCTCATTGGGTCCTCCGCTCGTACCAAAGGTTTGCCAGAAGGGCCCGACTTTCTGTTCGATATACGACACGGGTCGTCGGAAATAGCCATTGTCATCAGGGTAATTGGGGTGCCCGGTCGCCGGTTGCGCTTCAAATTATTAGATGTAATAACATACCAAATCGAAAGCAAAGTACGGCAATAGATTTCAGGGCAGAAATCTGGTTGTTGGGGCAATCCTCTGAGGCAGGCAGTGGCTGATCGTAGAAAGACACGAAATTTGCGTAGCCAGATCAAGCGGCGCAGGCGAGTTGGTTCGCCGATGAAGGCCTATGACGCATTGCCTGCCGAATTGCGGCAATGGCTTTCTTCGGCTTGCTTGCCCTGGAGTCCAAAGTCGGCCCTGCGCATTTGGAACAAGGCAGGCGGAACACATAACCCTTCTGCGGCCTGTGCCCGTCTGAATGCGATTGAGCATTCCATGCTGAGGCGGGACGCAGGGGTGTGGGGCACAGGAGGCGGAACTGACGGGCCGGATCGCATCTAAGGGGGTTCAGGCCCCGTATTTTAAGGCTTTCCTCTTGCACCCGTCGGAGATTCCGCCTATACGCGCGCTGTCAACACAAGGGCGGTCAACGTCCGGATGGCGTATCTGAGCAGGGCCGGGAAACCTCGGCCCTTTGTGTTTGTTTGCTCAGGGGCGCGCCGGGTCACGCCTGAAGACATCATGAAACAAGACCGGCGGAGACAACCGCTCGGCCAGCAAAAACGTACTGTAAAGGAAAACAACGCCACATGGCTAACGCATCCATGGAGGAATTCGAAGCCCTCCTGAACGAAAGCTTCGAAATGGACACACCCGAAGAGGGTTCTGTTGTCAAAGGTAAGGTTCTGGCGATCGAAGCCGGCCAAGCCATCATCGACGTAGGCTACAAAATGGAAGGCCGCGTTGATCTGAAAGAATTCGCAAATCCCGGCGAAGCCCCTGAAATCGCTGTTGGTGACGAGGTAGAAGTTTACCTGCGCGCCGCAGAAAACGCCCGTGGCGAAGCCGTCATCTCGCGTGAGATGGCCCGCCGTGAAGAGGCATGGGACCGTCTGGAAAAAGCATATGCCGACGACCAGCGCGTCGAAGGTGCAATCTTTGGTCGCGTCAAAGGTGGCTTCACCGTCGATCTGGGTGGCGCAGTTGCGTTCCTGCCCGGCTCGCAGGTTGACGTTCGCCCTGTGCGCGATGCTGGCCCGCTGATGGGTCTGAAGCAGCCGTTCCAGATTCTGAAAATGGACCGCCGCCGTGGCAACATCGTTGTTTCGCGCCGGGCAATCCTGGAAGAATCGCGTGCCGAACAGCGTGCCGAAGTCATCGGCAACCTGTCCGAAGGTCAGACCGTCGAGGGTGTTGTCAAGAACATCACCGAATACGGTGCATTCGTTGACTTGGGCGGCGTTGACGGCCTGCTGCACGTCACCGACATGGCATGGCGCCGTGTGAACCACCCGTCCGAGATCCTGACGATCGGCGAAACCATCAAGGTTCAGGTCATCAAGATCAACAAAGAGACCCACCGCATCAGCCTGGGCATGAAGCAGCTGCAGGAAGATCCGTGGGATCTGGTTGCTGCCAAGTACCCGCTGGGCTCGGTCCATCAGGGTCGCGTCACCAACATCACCGACTACGGCGCGTTCGTCGAGCTGGAAGCCGGTGTCGAAGGTCTGGTGCACGTGTCCGAGATGTCCTGGACCAAGAAAAACGTCCACCCCGGCAAGATCGTTTCGACCAGCCAGGAAGTCGACGTCATGGTTCTGGAAATCGACGGCGCCAAGCGTCGCGTGTCTCTGGGCCTGAAGCAGACTCAGCGCAACCCATGGGAAGTGTTTGCAGAAACACACCCCGAGGGCACCGAGGTCGAAGGCGAAGTCAAGAACATCACCGAATTCGGTCTGTTCATTGGCCTCGAAGGCGACATCGACGGCATGGTTCACCTGTCGGACCTGTCCTGGGACGAGCGTGGCGAGGATGCGATCCAGAACTACCGCAAAGGCGACATGGTTTCGGCCGTTGTCTCGGAAGTTGACGTGGAAAAAGAGCGTATCTCGCTGTCGATCAAAGCCCTGGGCGGTGACAAGTTCGCCGAGGCCGTGGGCGGCGTGAAGCGTGGCTCGGTCATCACCGTTGAAGTGACCGCGATCGAAGATGGCGGCATCGAGGTCGAATACGAAGGCATGAAGTCGTTCATCCGTCGTTCGGACCTGTCGCGTGACCGTGCTGAGCAGCGCCCCGAGCGTTTCTCGGTCGGTGACAAGGTCGACGTCCGCGTCACCAACGTCGACAGCAAGACCCGTCGTCTGGGCCTGTCGATCAAGGCACGCGAGATCGCCGAAGAGAAAGAGGCCGTGGAACAGTACGGTTCTTCCGACTCAGGCGCCTCGCTGGGCGATATCCTGGGCGCAGCGCTGAAATCCGGCGACTAAGCCGGGGCAGCAGTCCTAGCCGAATTTACGGCCCCGCGCAGACGCGCGGGGCCGTTTTTGTTGCGAATCAATATGTTCCAATTTTTGGGCTTATTCCGGCTGTCGTTCATGCTTTTGGCGCAGAAATTGCGCGAACAGGCGAAAAATCGCGCGAATTTGCTGTAAAATGAAGGCTTTGCACACAGAGTTTACGTTCCCCCGAACTCGGTTTTTTCCTATACTGTCCAGAACACTAGACATGGTTAACCGGTCGCCTGGGAGGGTAACGCACATGATCCGTTCAGAACTGATTCAGAAAATCGCCGACGAGAACCCGCATCTCTATCAGCGTGACGTCGAGCGGATCGTGAATACCGTGTTCGAAGAAGTAACCGACGCCATGGCGCGCGGTGACCGTGTCGAACTGCGCGGCTTCGGTGCATTTTCCGTGAAACAAAGGGATGCGCGCGTGGGCCGCAACCCAAGAACTGGCGAAACCGTTCAGGTTGAAGAAAAATGTGTTCCGTTTTTCAAAACTGGCAAGTTGCTACGGGACCGTTTGAACGGTAAAGCCTAGGCTATGATGCGCTACCTTCGATATGCTTTCTTGGCGGTCCTTGGGATCGCCCTTGTGTCGATCTCGCTGGCCAACCGCCAGATTGTCGAACTGAAATTGATGCCGGATGCCCTTGCCGAAATGCTGGGGTTCAACTTTGCTACCTCCTTGCCCTTGTTCCTGGTGGTGCTGGGCGGTGTGGTCGCCGGGCTGGTCATCGGGTTCCTGTGGGAATGGCTGCGCGAGCATAAGCACCGCCGTGACGCTTCGGCCAAAACCGGCGAGGTGCGCAAGCTTGAGCGTGAGGTCAAGAAGCTCAAGAAGAAGCAGAGCGAAGGTCAGGATGAAGTTCTGGCCCTGCTGGACGAAGCCAGCTGAGGCACTTCAATGCCAGATGTAGCAGTCAAAATCTGCGGGTTGACCGCGCCTGATCACGTGCGTGCCGCGGCTGAGGCCGGCGCGCGCTATGTCGGCTTTGTGTTCTTCCCCAAATCTCCCCGGCATTTGGAAATCGACGCGGCAGCAAAGCTGGCGCAACTGGTGCCCGCGGGAATCGCCAAGGTTGCCTTGACCGTGAATGCCTCGGATGAAGAGCTGGATAACATCCTGGCCAGTGTCCCTTTGGACATGCTTCAACTGCACGGAAAAGAAACACCAGCGCGGGTTTCGGACGTGCGCGAAAGGTTTGGCCTGCCGGTGATGAAGGCGGTCGGTATTGCCGAGGCCGAAGACCTGAGCGCGATTGATCTGTATTCCGAAGTGGCCGATCAGTTGCTGATCGACGCGAAACCGCCGCGCACCTCAGAATTGCCGGGGGGCAACGGCTTGGCGTTTGACTGGCGTCTGTTGGCGGGCAGGAAGTACTGGCAGCGGCCGTGGATGCTGGCCGGAGGGTTGACGCCGGAAAACGTCGCGGAAGCGATCCGTATGACCGGCGCGAAACAGGTTGATGTCTCTTCAGGGGTGGAAAGTTCTCCGGGAGTTAAAGACCTCATTAAGATTCGGGAATTTTTATCCGCCGCCCGTTGATCTGTCCGACTGGTTCCCCCGTATATAGCTGTGGGAGGGATGGATATGCTCGCAGCGATCGGCGGGGTTACCCTAAAACATTGGTACAATGCGCCCGAGTTCTTTTGGCGTGCCGGGCAAGCGTTGAAGCAGGCGCAAGGCGATCCCTTGTGTGAACATGCGCAGCTGTTCCCGCACAATGGGCTCTATTTTTCGCTCAGTGTCTGGCAGGATGTCGAGGCGATGCTGACCTTTGCCCATTCGGGTCCTCATCGGCGCGTTTTGGAAGTGTCGGACCGATTATCGGTCACGCATGAGTTCCAACACTTTTCATGCATCGCAGTTCCAACGCAAGAACAGGCGCTGCGGATTTGGAAGCATCGGTATCAGCCTGCGGAATGATACGTTTTGCCATGGCAAATCCCGCCGCCACCACCTATGAACAACGGGTACGACGAGGGAGACACCCATGGCCAACGATCTTTTCAATTCCTTCATGTCCGGTCCTGATGAGCAGGGGCGCTTTGGCATCTTCGGCGGGCGGTTTGTCAGCGAAACACTGATGCCGCTGATCCTTTCGCTGGAAGAGGAATATGAGAAGGCAAAGGATGACCCGACCTTCTGGGCCGAAATGGATGACCTATGGGCCAACTATGTGGGTCGCCCGTCGCCTCTGTATTTCGCAGAACGCCTGACCGACCATCTGGGCGGTGCGAAGATTTACCTCAAACGTGATGAACTGAACCACACTGGCGCACACAAGATTAACAACGTGCTGGGCCAGATCATTCTGGCGCGTCGCATGGGCAAGACCCGGATCATCGCGGAAACCGGGGCAGGGCAGCACGGCGTGGCCACTGCCACCGTCTGTGCCAAGTTCGGCCTGAAATGCGTGGTCTACATGGGCGCGCATGACGTGCAGCGTCAGGCGCCCAACGTCTTCCGCATGCGTTTGCTGGGCGCCGAAGTGATTCCGGTGACCTCCGGGCGCGGCACGCTGAAAGACGCGATGAACGACGCGCTGCGTGACTGGGTGACCAACGTGCGCGACACGTTCTACTGCATTGGCACCGTGGCTGGTCCGCACCCGTACCCGGCAATGGTACGCGACTTCCAGTCGATCATCGGCAAGGAAGCCAAAGAGCAGATGATGAAGGCCGAGGGCCGTTTGCCCGACACGATCATCGCTGCCATCGGCGGCGGGTCGAACGCTATGGGCCTGTTCTACCCGTTCCTCGACGACAAATCGGTCAATATCATCGGCGTCGAAGCCGGTGGCAAAGGCGTAAACGAGAAGATGGAACACTGCGCATCGCTGACTGGCGGTCGCCCGGGCGTTTTGCATGGCAACCGCACCTATCTGCTGCAGGATGATGACGGTCAGATCCTCGAAGGGTATTCGATCTCGGCTGGCCTGGACTACCCGGGTATCGGCCCTGAACACTCGTGGCTGAACGATATTGGCCGTGCGAACTATGTCTCAATCACCGACAAAGAGGCGCTGGAGGCGTTCCAGCTGTGCTGCGCCACCGAAGGCATCATCCCGGCGCTGGAACCAAGCCACGCACTGGCTCACGTAATGAAAATCGCGCCGGATCTGCCCAAGGATCACCTGATCTGCATGAACATGTGCGGGCGGGGTGACAAGGATGTTCAGACCGTCGCGAAGTATCTGAATTTCGACATGTCGGATACCGAGGGCCGCTCGGCGGACTAACCAAATCCCGGGGCTTTGCGCCCCGGGTGTTTCATGCCACCTTGCGGGGCATGCAGGACGCATCCAGTTCGGAAAAACTCGATCAAAAATACGACGCCGCAGCCCCGGGCTGGGCCGACAAAATGCGTCTGCTTGGATATTTTGATGCCTATCTGGGTTTTCTCTCGACCGGATCGGCAGCGAGTCTTGGCGAAAATGCGTTGGATGTGGGTTGCGGGACAGGCGCTTTTGCCGAAGCGCGCGCGGTCATCCGACACGAAGGACGCGTTACCCTGATGGAGCCGTCGGGGAAAATGCTTGATCAGGCCAAGCATGCTTTGGCCAAGCGGGGCGTAACTGCAGACACTGTGCTCTCACGTTTGGAGGACTATCAGTCAGCCGAGCCATTCGACTGTGTTCTTGCCGCCCATGTCCTTGAGCATTGCGAGGACCCAACCGACGCCTTACGCCGAATGCGCCGGTTGGCAGCCCCTGCGGCGAAGCTTTGGCTGGTTGTCAGCAAACCACACTGGTGTAACGCCATCATTTGGTTCCAATGGCGCCACCGGTCCTACAGACCGCGAAGAGTGGCAGAAATGCTTGAAGATGCAGGGTGGCTTTTGGAGGCGGAGCACAGTTTTCCAACCGGCCCGCCATCACGCACGTCGCGCGGCTACTTGGCCCGGGCTATGTGATATTCAAACGGCTGCCGGGCGAGTGCCGTCAGCCACGCGTCAGTTCTGATACAACACGGTTTCGAAGCCTTCGAACTGAGGTGGTCCCATCAGCGCGGATTGCGTGTTGCCTTTACCCGCATTCCTGTGTGCGTCCCGGAATTGTTCGGATTTGGTCCAGGCTTCGAAATCGTTCCTGCTGTCCCAGATCACGTGGCTGGAATACAGACGGTAACCTTCGCCCTCAGGGCCCTTTAAAAGACGGAATTCCTGAAAGCCCGGCAACTCCTTCAGGCGGCTTTCCCGGTCCTTCCAGACGGTTTCGAAATCGGCTTCGCTGCCCAGACGGACTTTGAAGCGGTTCATGGCGATAAAGCTCATAGCCTACCTCGTTTGTTTGACGTTTACGCGCTTGCTAAACAAAGTGTCGGCTGGCGGGTTTCTTTGATGACTTTTTTTGATCGGCGTCAATCGGGTTGAGCTGCATATTGGCGCAAAATAACGATTGGAACGATGTCCAGCGCCCGTTGATGCGTTGCCTCAAGATGGACCTTGGGCGCGCAACCTTCGTCATGGGCTTGCAGGAACCTTGCCGCACACAGACACCAGCTGTCACCAGGCTTTAAACCGGGAAAATTGAACTCGGGGCGCGGTGTGCTGAGGTCATTGCCGACATATTTTGAGTAAGCCAGAAATTCGGCCGTCATGACTGCGCAGACCGTATGGCTGCCCTGATCTTCGACGCAGGTGTTGCAGGCGCCATCCCGAAAGAACCCGGTCAACGGATCGCGGGAACACGAGGCAAGAACGCCCCCCAGAACATTTATGCTATCGAGCTTTTGCATAGGCACACCTTACAGGCTTTGCGCGATGCTGCGGAACATTTCTATGTTGGCCTCGTTGACGCCCTTGTCACGAAAGCTGCGGTCGGCCCCCGTCGAGACGATAAGAACGCCTCGCGGCTGGTCGAAATAGATGTACTGGCCATAGACGCCACGGGCCAGAAACTCGCCTTCATGCGCGCCGAGGGGAATCCACCACTGATACCCATAGCCGATTTTTCCGGCCTCGGTCGGGGCGCTGGGAAACACTGACTGGGCAATCCATTCGGCAGGTACGATCTGCTGGCCGTTATGCTGGCCGTTTTGCAGGATCATCTGCCCGAACCGGGCAAAGTCGCGAGTGGTGAAGTTCAGCCCGCCCAGCACAAAGGCCACTCCGGCGCCGTCGGTGACGTAATAGCCGTCGCGTTCAAGGCCCAGCGGCTGAATGATCTTTTCGGTCAACAGTTCAGTCACCGACCGGCCCGTCGCCCCGCGGATCACCATGCCGATGACATGCGTGTCGATAGATACGTATTGCCATGTCTCGCCGGGTGTCGCGAAAGTCTCATTCAGTGAGGCGGCGAAATCGTCCAACTCTCCGCCCAGTGCAACGACACGACCCATGCGGTTGATGTCTGAATCGTAGTCCAGATAATCCTCGTCGAAGGTGACGCCACTGGCCATGTTCAGCACGTTGCGGATCGTCGCGCCGTCATAGGCGGTTCCTTCCAGTTTCGGCGCATATTTGACCACAGGGTCATCAAGTGAGTCGATCGTACCTTCGGACATCAGGATGCCGAAAAGGGCGGACAGGTAACTCTTGGCGACGGACCATGAAATCCGGCGGTCCTCAGGGGTTGTGCCCAGATAATACTCTTCGAACCGGATCTGCCCGTCCTGCATCACTAGCAGAGACGTAACAACCCGGTCTTCGATCCAGGCATCCGTTCCACCGGGCAGATCAAACCCGGGCCCATAGGGCAGTTCATAGGTCGGACCGTCACCTCGCGGTAGATCAACGGTGAGGAAGGCGTCGTTCATGTGAGAGAAGTTGTGAACGATCTTTTCTTCGGTAAACAAAGAGTTCACGGCCATCAGGCGCTGAATTTCTTCGCGCTTCCAAAAGCCCACAACCACGGCCGCCAGCACCAGCATCAATAGGATGCGCAGCACCCATTTCATCAGGACCCGCATATGACACCTCCCGTTTTCGTACTGTATTGGACCGCGGCGTGGTCGAGTTCGCAATTGAGACGTAACGGCAACATCAATGGCTCTATTTGAACTTGTCCAGCAGTTTTTGCATGGCTGACCGTTCGTCGGCCTCGGGTTCCGGTGCCGACTTGGCCGCCGGTTTTGCAGGCGTCGCAGGGGATTTCGACGACCGCGGCGGCGCCGTCCGCAACGCGACTGCGTTCATGAACTTGCCACCATCACCGTTGGCCAGATGGGCAGCTCCATCCGAAACACCCCGCAGCACGTCATCCAGCCAGTCCGCGTCGGCTTTGGCAAAATCACTGAGGACATAGGGCGAGACCATTTCCTTGCGCCCTGGATGTCCGATCCCCAGACGCACGCGGTCATAGGCCGGGCTGATATGCTCGTGGATCGAACGCAACCCGTTGTGGCCTGCGTGGCCGCCACCCGCTTTGACGCGGACTTTGCCGGGGGCTAGGTCCAGTTCGTCGTGAAAGACGGTCACATCGTTTGAGTCGAGCTTATAGAACCGCATTGCCTCACCCACGGACTGGCCCGAGCGGTTCATGAAGGTTTGCGGTTTGATCAGCAAAACCTTGTCCGAGCCCAATCGACCCTCGGAAATTTCCGCCTGAAACTTGGATTTCCATGGGCCGAACCCATGATCGTCGGCTATCCTGTCCAGAGCCATGAAGCCGATATTGTGCCGGTTCCGGGCATACTTCTGACCCGGATTTCCCAGTCCGACAAATAGTTTCATGGCTCTGCTCCGCGCTTCCTTGTTCGCTTTACCTTCTCATGCCCCGAATTGGATCGGAAATCCAGCCGGGGCAGGGCGCAAGGGACGGGTCTCAGCCTTCAGGCGTGTACCAGATGGGTGAGGTATAGGCGCGCTCGGTCGTGGTCATTGGCACGTCGGAGTCCATCTGAACATTGAACCGCTTCGCCTCGTAAGCTGTCCAGCGCGGTGTCGGTATTTCGATGACGCGGACGTAATAGAACGCCCGTTGTGACGGATCGAAATTGGGATCCTGCCAATAGGTGATCAGTTCCGATGCGCCTATCGTATTGGTCCAGGTGGCGTTTTCCACGTCTACAGTGTCTCCGACCGCGGGCAGCTTGCCGTCTGCTCCGGGTGTGCGATCACCGCCCCACGCAACATCATAGACCTTTTCACCGCGCGTCCCGTCGGCGTTCAACCAGCCTTTGATGACCTGAACCCGGTCAAGGTTTCCGCTGTAGGGGTCTTTCAGCGCTGCAATCAGGAAGTTTGGCGCGCCGTCGCCCGGGTTGCTCGGCAAGTCTGACCCCATCGGAACGCCTTTGGCATAGCCGATATCGGCTGGCAGTCGGGAAAGGGCATCCTCTTCGGCAAAGTCCCAGCCTCCAAAGAACCGCACGAGGATACGAGAGCCGGTGGTACCATAGACCTCGCGCCGCTCCAGTGCATCAAAGATTGCCTCGCGGGTGTTTTCAGTGGCCCAAACCGCCGCATATCCACCCGAGGCCTGTTTCCATCCATAAATGGAAAACTCCGGATCGGGGGCCTCGATCACCAGATGCTCCCACCGGTTGGGCTCAGGTTCCACGCCGGAATGCTTGCCAAAGAAGTTTTCCTCTTCCACAGCGGCCATGCCGGTATGCGCATCGGTCGAGCCGATCTGGCCGACCTTGTAGGGATTGATGCCCAACTGCTCTTCCAGCATCAGGCCAGTTTTATATGCCTCACGCGAGTATTCGTATTGCAGCATATCCTGATTTTTGGCTTCGGTGCCGTTCAGGTTCGACGCATCCCATGTGTCGAAGTCGGCAAACTCGTCATCCGGGCTGAGGAATGGATGCGCCTCACTGTCACCTTTGATCTGGGTGGTTTCGATGACCGGTTCGAACCGGGCGCGCAAACGTGCGTTTTCCTCGGTCAATGGAGTGCCGTCAAAATTCGATACTGAAAAGAGCCGCCCGTTGGACAAGTTGCCGTTATGCGGAATTGCCAAAACGTCACCACCGGTCCGATCTTCGTAGCCAGCCAGATGCGCCCAAAGGTCTTCGGGGTTTTTGCTGTCGAATTGCGAGAACGGCAGTACCTGGTTGGCCATGGTCGCGCCGTCCCTGAAAATCACGTTGCGGTGGATATTGTCTCCGCCCTCGGACGTCCATTCGTACCCGATCAACGCTGTAAAGACGCCGGGTTCGTTGTACTGGTCTGCCAGAGAGGTGTAGTCTTGCCACGCGTCCTTGATCGCTTTTGGATTGTCGATCGGAGGTTCGTCTCCGGACAGCGACGCCACGATTTCCATAGCCGTGGCAAAGATCACGTCATTGTCGTTGCTGGTCAGCGCGTCGTACCAGGCTTTGCCCTGTGGCGTGGACAGGACGTTCTGATCCCCACCAAGTAGCTGAGGCATCAGCCCGTACATTTCTGCATGGTCCGAGATGACAAGCCAATCCAGTGGGCGAGAGAGCTTTGCCTGCAATCCGTGCGTCGTCGTGACCTCATGGCCTTTTGCGAACCGAAATGCGTCTTCCTGACTGAGACGGGTCATGGTTCCTGCATCCACGGACACCTCGGTGTGAAGATGCGTATCGCCCCACAGCGGCCTGGTCGGGAAGGTTCGACCGGCGTAGGGCGAGAAGTGATCCGAGGTGAACCGTTCGGCGACGTCTTCCTGACTGGGCAGCGTGTCCTGCACCTGGGCAATAGCCGCAGAGCCAGAGACTGCACCGACGGTAATTGAAATGAGGGCGGATAGAAAATTGGATTGGCGTTTCATAATCGCGGGCTCCACTGAACTAATCGATGGGCTTGTGGCTTTCCAACAGGGCCACTGGCAGCGAACCTAGCACAACCTGCGATCAAATGCGAAAATTCGCATCTGACACAAAAAAACGGGGCTCCGATAGAACCCCGTTTCAAAATCAGAACAGTTGAAACTGAACTTATTCTTCAGCTTCCTGGCCGACGACTTCAACTTCGTCTGCGGCTACTTCGGCTTCGTCACCTTCTTCTTCGTCGCTGGTCGACAGACCGGTCGGTGCCGAGACGTTCGCGATCACGAAATCACGGTCGATGGTCGGCTTGGTGCCCGCGGGCAGGTCTACCGCCGAAATGGTGACAACGTCGTTGATGTTCATTCCGGTCACGTCAACGGTGATCTTCTCCGGAATGTCACCTGCGGTACACATCAGTTCGACTTCCGGACGAACAACGGTCAGAACGCCGCCCTTCTTGATGCCGGGGGCTGCTTCTTCGTTGATGAACTCAACGGGGATGAACAGCGCGATCTTGGTGGTCCGACGCAGGCGCATCAGGTCCAGGTGGGTCGGCAGGTCCTTGACGACGTCACGCTGAACATCGCGGCAGATCACGCGAACATCTTCGTGGCCGTCAACTTTCAGGTTCCACAGGGTCGACTTGAACCGGCCAGCTTTTAGGCGCTTGAACAGTTCGTTGAACGGGATCTGAATCGGCAGCGGCTCTTTATCGCCACCAAAAACAATGCCCGGAACCATGCCGTCGCGGCGTGCTTGACGAGCGGCGCCCTTGCCTGTCCCCGTCCGTTCCAGAGCTACGAGATCAGGAATCTCTCCAGCCATGATAATTCTCCAAATGTTAGGGCGGGCATCCTCCAAGGCTGTATGCCCGCGTGAAGCCGCGTCCTTAGCTTGATTCAACTGGTTTGGAAAGAGGTTTTTGAGCCATCTGGTTTTTGCGAGGCTCTGCCTCGCGCTCCAAGGTTTTTTCAGCCAGATGATCAGCCAGATGAATTGAGGGTCCGTTGCTTCATCTGGCTGCATATACCTCGGAGTAGTCGCCCAAAGGGCGGCGGGGGCAGCGCCCCCTTGGCACGCGGGGTCACTTTTGCCAACGACCGCCGAAATCTTCGGGGATCAATAGGTTGTGGCGGCCCAGATTATTTACATTCCGCTCGCCGCACAGCGCCATTGTGGTGTCCAGTTCCTTGTGTATGATATCCAACGCTGTAGCTACGCCTTTTTGGCCCATCGCACCAAGCCCGTAGACGAAAGCACGGCCGATATATGTGCCTTTTGCACCCAGCGCCAAAGCTTTCAAAACATCCTGCCCCGAGCGAATACCGCTGTCCAGGTGGACTTCAACGTCGTCGCCAACGGCGTCCATGATCTCGGGCAATACACGGATCGAACTGAGTGCGCCGTCCAGCTGGCGCCCGCCATGGTTTGATACGACGATGGCATCGGCGCCAAGCTTGGCTGCCATCTTGGCATCTTCGGCGTCCAGAATGCCCTTCAGGATCACCTTGCCGCCCCATTGTTCCATCAGCTTCTCGACCTTGCTCCAGTCGAGGCTGGGATCGAATTGCTCGGCCGTCCAGGCGCCCAGAGATGAGGCGTCCGAAACACCCTCGGCATGACCAACGATATTGCCAAACTCGCGCCGATGCGCGCCCAGCATCTCTATTCCCCAGGTCCATTTGGTCATCAAGTTAGCGATGGTCTTGGCGGTCAGTTTCGGCGGGGCGGACAGGCCGTTTTTCAGATCTTTGTGCCGCTGACCCAGAATTTGCAGATCCAGGGTAATCACCAATGCCGAACATTTTGCGTCCTTGGCACGCTGAATCAGGCGGCTCACATAGTCCTGATCCTTCATCGTATAGAGCTGAAACCAAAAAGGCTTGGTCGTGTACTCAGCGACATCTTCGATTGAATTGATCGACATGGTCGACAGCGTGAAGGGGACGCCAAATTCTTCGGCAGCCTTTGCGGCCTTCATCTCGCCATCCGCGTGCTGCATGCCTGTCAGGCCGACAGGGGCGAGTGCCACCGGCATCGCGACGTCCTCACCTATCATTTGCGAAGCGGTCGAGCGCCCGTCCATGTCTACAGCAACCCGCTGGCGCAGCCTGATGTCTTCGAAATCCGAGCTGTTTTCGCGGAACGTCTGCTCGGTCCAGCTGCCACTTTCGGCATAGTCGAAAAACATTCGCGGTACGCGGCGTTCGTAGATGCGTTTCAGGTCGTCAATATTGGTAATCACGGGCATGTGTTCCGACTTTCGCAAGACTGGTTCTTTTTCTTTACCAATTACCATTAGATCTCGCAACGTCGCGAAAACGCGGTTCAATGCGCGCGCAATTAGACCATAGAAAACGCAGCCGACCGGGGTCGACTGCGTTGAAATGTAAGCCCGGGATCAGGCCGAATGGGCGCCGTCCGCCAGAGTTTTTACAAAGTCCAGCACTTCGGCAGCGGGTTTGCCCGCAGCGATCTGGCTGACGATGGCTGATCCGACCACAGCACCATCGGCCACGGTTGCAATTGCACGGGACTTTTCGGGCGTGTTGATCCCGAACCCAACGATAACTGGCAGATCGGTTGCGGATTTGATCCGAGCGACCTCGGGGCCGACATTGGTGGCTTCGGCCTCTGCCGCGCCCGTAATGCCCGTGATCGAGACGTAGTACACAAAGCCCGACGTGTTCTGCAGGACACGCGGAAGGCGTTTATCATCCGTGGTCGGCGTCGCAAGGCGAATGAAGTTCAGACCTGCGGCTTGCGCGGGAAGGCACAGTTCCTCGTCTTCCTCCGGCGGCAGGTCGACCACGATTAGTCCGTCGATGCCTGCCTCTTTGGCATCGACAAGGAACTTGTCGACTCCGCGGCTGTAGATCGGATTGTAGTACCCCATCAGCACAATCGGAGTGGTGTCGTCGGTTTCGCGAAACGCGCGTGCCAGATCCAAAGTCCGTTGCAAGGTCATGCCGCCGTCCAGCGCCCGCTGACCGGCAGCCTGGATTGTGGGGCCGTCTGCCATCGGGTCAGTGAAGGGCAAACCCAGCTCGATAACGTCCACACCGGCGCCCGGCAATCCTTTTACGATTTCCAGCGAGGCATCGAAATCCGGGTCTCCGGCCATGATATAGGCGACAAAGGCCTTTTTTCCCTGTTCCTTGAGGGCGGCGAACTTGGCGTCGATACGGGTCATGGGCAGTCCTTGCAATCAGGTTCAGACCTGATGTGCAGAAACTTTGACCGGAAATCAATCCCGCCTAGGGCAGATTGCGTCAGAACGCGTAGTGGTATCGCAGCAAGGCCGAGTTAACGCCCGGGTTGTCGTCCTGTGTGCTTGCATTGGATTTATGGGTAATGGCCAAGGACAAGCTATTGCCATTGTTGAGGGTGTAGCCGACGCCCAGCAGGCTGCGAATCTGGAACTCACCACCGAGGTCGTTAAGCGCATCGCCTTCTGAAAAATACCCGGGCATGACACTGCCTTCGACGAACCAGCGGTCAGTGAACGCGTAGACTCCGATCAAGCCTATGCCGACATGAATGTCAGAGGCGGCATCAACGGTCAGGGCGCCTCCCCATGTGGCGGAAAAACGCGTGGCTTCGTGAAATGGCCGGTGATGGTATTCGATCGAAATTACGGCTTCATCATCAGACAGGCTGTCTGAAAAATCTGAAAAACCGGCACCAAAGACAATGGATTGCGCCTGCGCTGTTTGGGCAGCGAGCAGAAGCGCAGTGATTGCAGCAAAATACTTCATATCATGTATTCACTATTTGTTTGATCGCAACGTTTTACATGGTGAGCTTAGTGTGCCGATTTCAATCCAGGCAAGATCACGTATGCCCAACGGTTTTGTGATGTTGCAATTTGAACCAGTGGCCCTTTCCGTGGTCCGGCTTGCGTATTTCCCCGGACCTGCATAGAAGCAGCGCTCGAATGGTATGCAGGAGGCCGTCATGGGCTTTAAAATGGGAATCGTGGGGTTGCCGAATGTGGGCAAATCGACCCTCTTCAATGCGCTGACCAAAACCGCGGCTGCGCAAGCTGCGAATTTCCCGTTCTGCACAATTGAGCCCAATGTGGGTGACGTGGCTGTGCCTGACGACCGGCTGGATAAGTTGGCGGCAATTGCAAGTTCGAAGCAGATCATTCCGACGCGGATGACCTTCGTGGATATCGCCGGCTTGGTGAAGGGCGCGTCGAAGGGTGAGGGGCTGGGCAACCAGTTTCTGGCCAACATCCGTGAGACAGACGCCATTGCTCATGTGCTGCGTTGCTTCGAAGACGGCGACGTAACCCATGTTGACGGTCGCGTCGATCCGGTGGCCGATGCCGACACGATCGAGACCGAATTGATGCTGGCCGATCTGGAAAGCATCGAAAAGCGCCGCGCCAATCTGGTGCGCAAGCTCAAAGGCAACGACAAAGAGGCGCAGCAGCAGGACCGCTTGCTGGCCGAAGCGCAGGCGATGCTGGAAAACGGCAAACCCGCGCGTCTGGTCGAAGTGTCTGACGAAGACGCCAAGGCGTGGAAAATGCTGCAGCTACTGACCACCAAGCCGGTCCTCTATGTTTGCAATGTGTCCGAGGAAGAAGCGGCCGACGGCAACGAATACTCGTCCAAGGTTGCCGAGATGGCTGCGGCACAAGGCAACTCACACGTCATCATCAGCGCCAAGATCGAAGAAGAGATCAGCCTGCTGGAAGACGACGAGGCCCAGATGTTTCTTGAGGAAATGGGGCTGGAAGAGCCCGGCCTCGATCGACTGATCCGCGCAGGCTACGACCTTCTGAAGCTGGAAACTTATTTCACCGTTGGCCCGAAAGAGGCCCGCGCCTGGACCATCCGCACCGGTACTGCTGCACCGCAGGCGGCAGGCGTGATCCACGGTGATTTCGAAAAGGGTTTCATCCGCGCCGAAACCATTGCTTATGACGATTATATCGCCGCCAATGGTGAGCAAGGGGCCAAAGAAGCAGGCAAGATGCGGGCCGAGGGCAAGGGATACATCGTCAAGGACGGCGATGTGATGCACTTCCTGTTCAACACCTGATCAATGCAGGAACGCTCGATCCAGCCGAAGATCGGGCGCACATTGTTCGCCGTTCCTAGTTTTCCATGCCAAGCTGCTGTCGCTGCGTGAAGAAATCCCACACGACCCAGCTTTCCGCTATCTGGCCATTGGAAATACGGTCAATCTGAACGCCGGTCCAGTCAGCCGACCGGCCAGTGGCGGGCAGCCCGAGATAGGTGCCATTCTGGGTTCCATAAAAGCGCCAGTGGGTGGATACGCGGTCGCCTTCGGCGGTCTGTTCCAAAATCTCGACCTTCAGGTCGGGAAAGGTCCTATGGTTAGCTTCAACAATACCGACCCATGTGGTCAGGTCGATGCTCCCGGTGCCGCCGGTAGCCAATGGCGCTTGATGGTTCTGATAGCCTTCGGCGAAAATGGTCTCGTCAATCGTGGACTCTGCGGCCCACATTTCAAGAGCCTGTCGGGAAAGGTCTTTTGCCGCAGAAACGTCATTCACTTGTGCCATGGCATCTCCTCCTGCCAAAAAAGTTAACAACGCCGCCAGCACCCAGATACGAGCACCCAAGCCGAAACGTTCTCTGACCATTGAAGTCCTCCGCCCATCATATCGACTCCGCTCCATGATAGCGCGGTCATCGTAGCAGAACAAAGTGCAATCCACGGCTAAGCGCCATGGCCGGAATACAACTAGCGCTTTCACGGCGACGCAAACGCGTTACTGTGCGACTGGCCAGACTTTAGGACACCGCTGCATGATCGAAATCCGCGACCTTCAACTTCTTAACGCGCTGGCGCGGCTTCAGCACTTTGCAAAAGCGGCAGAGGAGTGCGGGATTTCTCAGCCTGCGTTCTCGATGCGTATCCGCAACCTTGAGGATCGACTGGGGGTGTCCATCGTTCGCCGAGCCAACCGGTTTCAGGGGCTGACCGAAGAGGGCGAGATGATCGTGCGCCGTGCCAGGCGTATTCTTGACGACGCCAAGGCGCTAGAGCAGCAGGTGCTGGCGGCACGGGGTGAGATCACCGGGACATTGATTCTGGGCGTGATTCCGACCGCGATTGCGTTCACGGGGCGGCTGATCAAACGCCTGCAACAAGCCCATCCACGTATTTTGTCGCGAATCGAAACCATGTCGGCCTCGGCCATCCAACACCGACTGGATGAGGGCAGCCTGGACGCGGGCATCACCTATGGCGACAGCATCGGCACCGATCTGCGACAAGTACAGCCTTTGTACGAAGAGACCTATGTTCTGCTGGTTCCGTCTCACATGACCGAAGAAACCGGTCCGATCCCCTGGGCTCAGGTGGCCGAATTCCCGATCAGCCTTTTGGAGCCGCAGATGCAGAACCGTCGTATCCTTGACCGCATCTTTGCCGAGCAGGGGCTACACCCGCATGTGGTTGCCGAAACCAGCGGCTTTACTGCCTCGATGGTCATGGCGCGTGAGGGGCTTGCGGCCACGGTTGTGCCCCGTGTCCTGATCCGCGCTTTGGGCGATTTGAAGGGGACGAAAGTTCTGCCTCTGGTCGATCCTGTTGTAAGTAAACCGATTTGTCTGGCGACACTTAGCCGAGACCCGGAATTGCCAACGGTTGAGGCCCTACGCGCGGTGGTGACGTCTTTACGGTGATAAACTGTCGTTATCGTGCGATTACGATAAGCGATTTGACGATATGTTATTCTGATGAGACACGGAGCCTCAATCGGAGGGCATCATGGCACCATTAGACACCAAGCCATCAGGCGCGCCAAAGGGCGTCTGGAAGTCAGGTAAAGGCAAAGGGCGGCATACGCCCAAAGGCCGTCAGTTCACGGATGAGGCGCAGGCAGAAATCCATCGCCTGCTGGGCGACCGCCCGCGCCGCCGCGATCTGTTGATTGAATTCCTGCATTTGATTCAGGACGAACACGGCCATATCAGCGCCGACCACATCGCCGCGCTGGCGGTCGAGATGCGGATCGGTCAGGCCGAGATTTACGAAACCGCGACCTTCTATGCCCATTTCGATGTGGTGAAAGAAGGCGAGACGCCTCCGCCCGCGCTGACGATCCGTGTCTGTGATTCTCTGTCCTGCGAAATGGCTGGCGCCCAGCAGTTGCAAAAAGCGCTGGAAGACGGACTGGACGCGTCCGAAGTCCGCGTTGTCCGCGCGCCTTGCATGGGCCGTTGTGACACTGCCCCGGTGCTGGAGATCGGTCACAACCATATCGACCATGCGACTCCCGAAAAGGTGCAGGCCGCGATTGCTGCGGGCGACACCCACGCCCATCTGCCCGGTTACGAAGCCTTTGCCGCTTATGAGGCAAACGGTGGCTACGCCAAGCTGAAAGAGCTGCGCGAAAGCGGCGATTGGGAGAAGGTGCAGGAAGACGTCCTGTCCTCGGGCCTGCGCGGTCTGGGTGGTGCTGGTTTCCCGTCCGGCAAGAAATGGGGTTTTGTTCGCATGAACGAAGGTCCGCGCTATCTGGCCGTGAACGGGGACGAGGGCGAACCGGGTACGTTCAAGGACCGCTACTATCTGGAGCGCACGCCGCACGTCTTCCTCGAAGGGATGCTGATCGCTGCCTGGGCGGTCGAGGCGGAAACCTGCTTCATCTATATGCGCGACGAATATCCGGCGGTGCTGGAGATTCTGCGGCGTGAGATTGCTGCGCTGGAATACGCCGGGATTGTTGAGCCGGGTTACATCGACCTGCGCCGCGGTGCCGGCGCTTACATCTGCGGTGAAGAATCCGCGATGATTGAATCCATCGAAGGCAAGAAAGGCCTGCCGCGTCACCGTCCTCCGTTCGTGGCGCAGGTTGGTGTCTTCAACCGCCCGACGCTCGTGCACAATGTCGAGACGTTGTATTGGGTCACCAAAGTTTGCCGCGAGGGGCCCGAGTGCCTCAACAGCACCGAAAAAAATGGCCGCAAGGGCCTACGCAGCTATTCGGTCTCGGGCCGGGTGGCAAAGCCGGGCGTTTACCTGCTGCCCGCCGGATCGACCATTCTGGACGTGATCGAAGCCGCTGGTGGGATGGTCGAAGGTCAGACCTTCAAAGCCTATCAGCCGGGCGGTCCGTCCTCGGGCCTGCTGCCTGCGTCGATGGATGATATCCCATTGGACTTCGACACGCTGCAACCGCACGGGACGTTCATTGGTTCTGCGGCCGTGGTGGTTCTGTCCGATCAGGATACGGCCCGTGACGCGGCGCTGAACATGCTACGGTTCTTTGAGGATGAAAGCTGCGGTCAGTGTACACCCTGCCGTGCCGGTTGCGAAAAGGCGGTGAAGCTGATGCAGGCCGACAAGTGGGATCAGGACCTGCTTGAGGACCTGTGTCAGGTCATGGGCGATGCCTCGATCTGCGGTCTGGGGCAGGCGGCCCCGAACCCGATCCGCCTGGTCATGAAACATTTCGCTGACGAAATCTGAGGGAGACAGAGCCATGCTTGATGCAAGCCCAAACAAGACCGTCACCTTCAACCTGAACGGCGAGGATGTCACCGTGCCCGAGGGCTGGACCATCTGGGAAGCCGCCAAGGGGCAGGGGTTCACCATTCCGCACCTGTGCCACAAGCCGCAGCCGGGCTATCGCCCCGACGGTAACTGCCGCGCCTGTATGGTCGAGGTGGAAGGCGAGCGTACTCTGGTCGCCTCGTGCATCCGTCCCGCGGCGGACGGTATGGTGGTCAAGATTGACTCGGAGCGCGCTGAGAAATCACGCGCCATGGTCATGGAGCTGCTGGTCGCTGACCAGCCCGAGGAGGCGCACGACAAGTCCAGCCATTTCTGGGACATGGCCAAGCTGAACGCTGTCAGCGACAGCCGGTTCCCGGCGAAAGAGGCCGAGAAAATCCCTCTGTTGGATGACAGCCATGTTGCGATGCGCGTCAATCTGGACGCCTGCATCAACTGCAACCTTTGCGTACGGGCGTGCCGTGAAGTGCAGGTGAACGACGTGATCGGCATGGCCGGTCGTGGCCATACCGCGCAGGTGGTGTTCGACCAGAACGATCCGATGGGCGATTCAACCTGTGTGGCCTGTGGCGAATGCGTTCAGGCCTGCCCGACCGGGGCCCTGATGCCCGCCACTCTGCTGGACGACCAGCAAAAGGGCGACAGCAAGGACTACGATTCTGAGACCGAAAGCGTCTGCCCGTTCTGCGGTGTGGGCTGTAAGGTCTCGCTGAAGGTCAAAGACGGTAAGGTCAAATACGTCGAGGGCATCAACGGCCCCGCAAACGAGGGCCGCCTGTGCGTCAAAGGCCGCTTTGGCTTTGACTACATCCACCATCCGCACCGCCTAACCAAGCCGCTGATCCGTCGCGAAGACGCACCAGAGAAGGGCCTGAATGTCGATCCCGGCGATCTAAGTACCCATTTCCGCGAAGCGACCTGGGAAGAGGCGATGGATTTGGCGGCCACCAAGCTGACGGCCCTGCGCGACCAAGACCCGCGCAGCGTAGCAGGCTTCGGTTCGGCCAAATGCACCAACGAAGAAGCCTACCTGTTCCAAAAGTTCATCCGTCAGGGGTTCAAGCACAACAACGTCGACCACTGCACCCGTCTGTGCCACGCGTCGTCTGTAGCCGCTCTGATCGAGAACGTCGGTTCCGGTGCCGTAACCGCGACCTTCAACGAGATCGAAAACGCGGATGTGGCGATCATCATCGGCTCGAACCCGATCGAAAACCATCCGGTTGCGGCGACCTACTTCAAGCAGTTCGCCAAACGCGGCGGCAAGCTGATCGTGATGGACCCACGCGGTGTTGGCATGCGCAAATTCGCCGACGAAATGCTGCAGTTCCGTCCGGGGGCCGATGTCTCGATGCTCAACGCGATCATGAACGTGATCGTCGAAGAAGAGCTGTACGACAGCCAGTACATCCACCGCTGGACCGAGAACTGGGAAGCCGAGAAAGAGCATCTGCGCCAGTTCACGCCCGAGGCGATGGCGCCGATCTGCGGCATCGAACCGGATCAGCTGCGCCGCGTGGCCCGCACCTTTGCACAGGCCAAGGCTGGTCTGATCTTCTGGGGTATGGGCGTCAGCCAGCACATCCACGGCACTGACAACTCTCGCTGCCTGATCAGCCTCGCTCTGATGACCGGAAACGTTGGCAAACCGGGCGCGGGTCTGCACCCACTGCGGGGGCAGAACAACGTGCAGGGTGCCTCAGATGCGGGTTTGATCCCGATGTTCCTGCCGGATTACCAGTCGGTCACCGATGACGGCATCCGCGCGAAATTCAACAGTGTGTGGGACTCCGAAGATTTCTCGAACGAGAAGGGTCTGACGGTCACCGAGATCATTGATCAGGCGTATGCGGGCAACATCAAGGGTATGTACATCATGGGTGAGAACCCCGCCATGTCCGACCCTGATGTGAACCACGCGCGGGATGCTCTGGCCAAGCTTGAGTTGATGATTGTGCAGGACATCTTCCTGACCGAGACGGCGAACTATGCCGACATCATCCTGCCGGCCTCGGCGCTGTATGAAAAGAACGGCACGGTGTCGAATACCAACCGTCAGGTACAGCGGGTGCGTCCGGCCGTGACACCTCCGGGTGAAGCGCGCGAGGATTGGAAGATCACCGTCGAACTGGCGCAGCGCATCGGGCTGAACTGGGATTATACGGATGTGTCTCGGGTCTTTGACGAGATGAAGCTGACGATGAACTCGCTCAACAACATCACGTGGGAGCGTCTGAAAACCGAAACCATCACGTACCCGTCGCTCAGCGAGACTGATCCGGGGCAGGCGATTGTATTCGGCGACGGCTTCCCCCGTGCGGATGGCAAGGCGCGGTTCACTCCGGCCAGCGTCATCCCACCGGATGAGGCGCCGGATGAAGAATACCCGATGATCGCCACCACCGGCCGTCAGCTAGAGCATTGGCACACCGGGTCGATGACCCGACGGTCCAACGTTCTGGATGCGGTTGAACCGGAGGCGAACTGTTCGCTGAACCCACGGACGCTCAAGCTAATGGGGATCGAACCGGGCGAGATGGTCCGCCTGACCACCCGTCGCGGCTCGATTGAGATCATGGCCCGCGCCGACCGGGCGATTGCCGAAGACATGGTGTTCATCCCATTCGCCTATGTCGAGGCGGCAGCGAACATCCTGACCAACTCGGCCATCGACCCCTACGGCAAGATCCCCGAGTTTAAGTTCTCGGCCATTCGGGTGGAAAAGATCGAAGATGCCATCGCGGCGGAATAGATCCGACAAACAGTTATTGGGAAAGGCGGCATTCTAGGTCGCCTTTTTCTTTGCTTGACAGCGGGTTAACTGCGGCCAACCCTGTCACCGTCTTTGGTGGAGGAGTTGCATATGGCGCGCCGCTTTGTCGATTTATCCGTTCCGTTGGAAACCGGGATCGTATCGGACCCGCCGATCATGCTGCCGGAAATCGAGTATTTGACGCATGATCAGACCGCCGAACAGGTCATGTCATTTTTCCCAGGGCTTAAGAAAGAGGACCTTCCGGGCGGTGAAGGCTGGGCGATCGAGCGGTTGCAGATTGCCACGCATAACGGCACCCATCTGGACGCGCCCTACCACCACCATTCCACGATGAACAAGGGAGAGCGGGCCATCACGATCGACGAGGTTCCGCTGGAATGGTGCATGAACCCCGGCGTTAAACTGGATTTCCGCCATTTTGATGATGGCTATGTGGTGACGGCGGCTGATGTCGAGGCCGAACTAAAGCGCATTGGCCATGACCTGCGTCCGTTGGATATCGTGGTCGTGAATACCTCGGCCGGAACGCGATACGGGCAGCCCGACTACCTGATGAAAGGGTGTGGCATGGGGCGCGAGGCAACCCTGTATCTGACCGAACGCGGCGTGCGTGTGACCGGAACCGATGCCTGGAGTTGGGACGCACCGTTTCCTTTGACGGCGCAAGAGTATGCTGAAACGCAGGACCCGTCGATCATTTGGGAAGGGCATCGGGCGTCGATGGATATCGGGTATTGTCACATGGAAAAGCTGACGAACCTTGAATCTTTGCCGCCCGTCGGGTTCGAGATTTCCTGCTTCCCATTCAAGATCAAAGGGGCATCGGCCGGTTTCGTGCGCGCCGTTGCGATCTTTGAGACCCAGGAAGGAGCACCTGATGCAGCTGACGCCTGAAACGCTGGCCGGACATGACGGACCGTATGACGCCCCGGTTGAGTTCCAAGGGTTCAAGGCGCGCCCAGAATGGATCGACTATAACGGTCACATGAACGTTGGTTATTACGGCGTCGCCTTCGATAACGCGCTGGAATTGTTGATGGTGGATCACCTTGGGTTGGGCGAGGCTCAGGTCAAGGCAATAGGGCAGGGGCCGTACATCCTGCAATCGCACATGAATTTCCTGCGCGAGATGCTGGAGGGCGAGTCTTTCAGCATCCGGTTTCGCCTGCTGGACGCGGATCACAAACGCGGCCACTACTTCGCGCAGATGGTATCCGAAAAGGACGGCGTAGTTTGTGCCACTCAGGAGGCATTGTTCATGAACGTCAGCCATACGACTGGTCGTTCGGTTCCCTACCCGGATTGGGCAGTTACACGTCTGCAGCGGATGGTGAGTGATCACGCCGGTCTGGATCCGGTGCCGGAGGTCGGCCAGCAGATCGGTATTCGCAGGAAATAGCCCGCTCTCTGCTCAGTAATCGCGCGAGAAGAACACCCCGACGCCGGTTTCCCCCCGACCGTCAACAGTGCCTTTGACTGTGAAGTTGTCGGTGACGTCCAGATTCAGGTTCACCTCGGTGTCGCCTTCGGTATTCACAGTGAAATCGGTGTACAGATTGTCACTCAGATAAGCACCAGCACCCAAACGTCCCGCACCGCCTTCAGTGGCCCCGATATCGACCGTGTCGAGGCCCGTCGACTCTCGCAACCCTTTGGTCGCGTCACCGCCTGCACCGCTGAGCTGTGCCAAGGACGCGGCCATCTGTGCGATCACGAACGGCGACAGTTCCGAGAAACGGTTGCCGAACAGCAGCATGGCCAGGGCTTCTTCTGCCGGACGCTCAGGGTCGGAAAAGACGTCGACCTCGGGTGCGTCCAGCGGTCCGGCGATTTCGATGGTCGCGGTGCCGTCTGATGTGCTGGTCGAGGATTCGAACTCAATATAAGGCGTCAAATCGCCTTGCAGCGTCACAAGTCCTTTGGTCAGCGCCAGCCTGCGCCCAAGAATGTCAAAGTTACCACGGATCAGTTCGATCTGGCCGGACGGAATGACCGAAGAGGTGGTGCCGCCAATGTGTATACGTCCACCCAGCTCTGCGTTGACGCCACGGCCGCGAACAAAAACGGCCTTCGGCGCCAACAGGCTGACGTCCAGTGCAATACGAGACGCGCTTTTTTCCGCGCCTTCCTTCTCGACAAGGCCCGCGCGTTCGCGGGTTACATAGCTGGCCCGGCTTTCGTTCACGTGAATGATGTCGGGGATGGGCGCGGCGCCCACGGCCCCCGCCGCAGCCGCCAGGTTGATATTGGTTTCGTCAAACGTGATCTGACCGGCAACCGAACTGTTTCCGGCCAGAGCCCCGGTCATCGCGATTTGCCCGTTAAGGGTGGTTTCAAAAAGCAATCTATCGGTTAGCACGACGCTGTTGAGCGCGGTTGTAACATTGGCGTTGAACGGCGGCGTCAGGTCGATTGGACCACTAACGGTAAAGTTGCCGCCGGCTCTGGGACCGCCGCTGAGCGAAACTGTGGCCCGGCTTTGCGCAAGCTCGACCGAACCACTGATGCCTGTGATTGTTTGCCCTGCGCCCGGAATTGCCAGAGAAGTGCCTGACGTTGTGATTGATCCCGACAGGGATTCCAGTGCGGGCTTGCCGGACAGGGTCAGGTCGTAGCGGGCATTCCCGTCGATTTTGTTGGGTGTGATGAAGATGTTGGCGATGCCCAGATTTACACCGCCGACCGCCTTAAGATCGGCATCGCCGGTGTTTTCATCAAACGTGCCAGAAACGTCACTGTTGATTTGGGCCGGACCTTCGGCCTTGGCATCGATCGTCCAGACACCCTTGTTGCGCTTTGCGCTGCCATTGGCGGCGATGGTGCCGGGAAACTCGGGAACGAACCTTTCAATACGGTTGAACTTGGCGTCAAAGTCCAGATCCGCAGAACCGTCGCTGTCCACGGTACCCACAAGCTTGGCATATGAACTGTCGGGGCCGTTCAGGTTGGCGGTACCCTCAATCCCGGACGATGTCGGGGCCACATTCCCATCCAGTGTCAACGGGCCGGACATCGTATTCATGATCCGAGCCAGATCATCAAGCTTGACCGAGTAGTCCAAACCGCCGGACTCGCGATTCACTTTCCCGGATGCCGTCGCAGTTATGGCTGTGCCATTCAGGCGAAAATTCTGGATGTCGAGGCCCTGCTCGCCGTTTTCGGCGTCGACCGTCAGGGTCGTCTCGCCCTGGATCAGCTTGTCCACGATGTCGATGCCAGTCTGAATGTCGTTGGCGTCAAGATTGCCCTGTATGTCGAAAACCCGGCTGGACAGGGTGCCACTGCCCTGAACATTTGCCGCGACAGAGCCGAACAGATCACGACCTGCAAGGCCGGAAAACAAAGACAGGTCCGGAACATTCAGTTGCGCTTGCCCATCGGCAGACAGATCGCCGGTCGGGTCGTCAATCGTTGCCTGCACCTGTGCGCTTAAGGCTTTGCCGTTCACGGTTGCGTTGCGGATGTCGATGCTGTCGGCGGTCCTGGCGCCATCCCATTCGATCTCGGTCCTACCTGTCAGCAGAGGATCGATATCGGCCATCCCGGTCTTGATATTCTGTCCGATCACAGTCGCGGTGCCATCAAATTCCAGCGTTTGCACCGTACCTTTGCCGTTCACAGTTGCCTGCAGCGCGCCGCCCAGTTCGCGCTTGGCCAGGCCCGAAAATACCGATAAGTCCGATGCATTGACCCGTGCCTCGCCATCGATGGTCAGGTTGCCGTCCGGAGTCGTCACGACACCACTTGCCACGGCTTTGGCTGCCTCACTGTCCAGATCGAATTCTCGAACAGTAATACCGTCTGTGCCGCGGCTGCCGTCCAGGGTGATCGTCGTCTCTCCGGTAATCACCGGATCTATGTCGTCACGGCCTGTGGACAGATCGCGGCCCTGAACCACCACTTTGCCGTCAAAGCTACGTTCCAGCGGTGAGCCTTTTCCTTCGACCCGGGCCGAAACCTGCCCACCAAGGTCCAGCTTGACCAGATCCGAAAAGCGCGCCAAATCGGTCGCTTCCAGTGATGCGGAGCCGTCGACCGTCAGACCGCTTGTCAGGCCGTCAATCAGCGCATCCAGCGCCAACGTGTAGTCAGTGCCCACAAGTTCGAAATCGGACAGTCGCACGGACTGGTCGCTGCTGTAGTCGAACTGACCGTCGAGTGTAATCCGCTCACCCAACGCCGAATTCAGGGCAGGATCGGCCAAGTCGATGCCGCTGACCGTTGCCTGAACATCACCATCGACCGTCAAGACGTCGCCCTGATCCAGCGTCCCTTGGGCCGTAATCCGGGCGTCCCCCAACTTGGCCTGCGGCGACGCGAACTCATTCGCCGTCAGGCTTAGATCCCAGAGGTTGCCGTTCTGGCGATCAAACAGGGCCGAAAGCTGGGCCGCCTTGATCGACGTGTCGCCCCCGGCAACTGGAAGTACAACTGTTTGCCCATCTGGTGGGGTGATGCGCCCCTGTAGCGCCGCCAGTTGCAATTCGCTGCCTTCCCCCAATTGCAACTCGCCCTTCAGGTCCAGAGCCTGCGTGGTGAGTTCCAGGTCCGAGATATCCAGCGCGCCTTCGGGCTTGGTATGCCCGTCCACATACAGCCGCGATTTCGGGCCGAAGAACGGGTCAATGTCCGGCCCCAGAAACGGTGTCAGATCTCCGTTCAGATCTGTGGTAAACGCGATGCCGTCAGCTGCGCCGCCCTCGGCTGCCTGCAGGCGAACTTGCCCGGTGACACGCATCTGGTTGTCGCTGCTTAGGCCGATATCCGCAGTGAAGTCAGTCAGCGGACCTGCACCTTTCGCGGTCAAACCAAGTGGTGGGCTGTCTGGTATTTTCAGTGCGGTGGAAATCAGCCCGCCCGAAGCTTCGGTCACTTGCAGGTCCAGATTGATCTCACGGCTCGAATTCTGGAAACCGGCCACCAGCTTGATTTCATCGCCCGCGCGATCCAGCCGGATAACGTCCAGATTGGTGTCCAGCGTACCATCGGCCAGCGACAGATTACCCGTCACGCTAAGGTCGGCCGCAACACCGATCAGCGGCTCTCCCAAGGACAGGTCATCCACCCGGATTTCACCGATCTCGATGGCAACCGGCAGCTCGGGCAGCTGGAATGGCTGGGTTTCTGCCGAAGCTGGCGCTTCTTCTTTCGTTGTGGTGCCGGGCGCGCGGGCGATGTCGATCTCTTGCGCAGTCAAGGCGTTGACCGAGAACCGGCCCCGGATCAGGGCGAGGCGGTTCCAGTCCAGCTGGGCGTCCTTGATGGTCAGCCAGACACCTTCATCGTCGGCCACTGTTATTTCTTCGATCGTAGCGCGGGCGCTCAGTGCCCCTTGCAGGCCTTTTACGGTCACGTTCTGGTCGTCACCCGACAGCGTGTCCTGCAGGAAGCGTTCCAACATGCTGCCGCCTTCGTCCTGCGCAGCAACAGGCAGGGGGGAGGATATTATTAGTCCTGTGATCACCAGGGGATATGCGTGACGTCCAATCAAAATGCTTGTCCGATCCCGATGTAAAATTGCAGACCGTTCCCTGTGTCACCCTGAACCGGCACGGCAAGATCCAGTCGAAGTGGGCCAAAGCCGCCAAGATCATACCGAACACCCAGCCCGGCACCGGAGTGGTATTCTGCGCCGCTGCCGATAAATGATGACGTGTCCACTGTACCGTAGTCGTAAAACCCGACGAGGGATATTGCTTCGGTTACTTTGCCGCGAACCTCGGCGGACAGCCCAAGGAAGGACTTGCCGCCCGCGACACCGGTGCCAACAGGGATGCCGAGACTTTCATAAGGTTGACCGCGCACCGTCCCGGCACCGCCCGAGAAGAACAGGAAATCCGGCGTTACGCCGTCAGGGGACGGCCCGATAACCGATCCAAGTTGGACACGGCCCGCCAGAACAATCCTGCCGCCGGTGCCAAGGCTGGTATAACTGCGCCCGTCAAAAAACAGGCGGATGCCGCTTTCGGTGTCGGACAGCCCGGCAAATGGCATGATCTGAGAATCCAGATAATACCCGCGCGTTGCACTGACTTTGCTGTCGCGCTGATCCCATTCCGACCGGAAGGGGATGATAAAATACCGAAACCTGCGGTCGTCACCGTAGGCGTCGTCAGCGCTGGACCACTGAAACCCGGCCGAAGCTTCGGCGTACAGGCGATCGGAAAACGTGCGCCGGGCACCATAGCCCAGCGAGGCGCGCGTCACATTGTAGTTGTCGGTGTTTCGCCGCTCCAGAATGGCGTTCCAGAATGTACTGTCATCGGGGCCCAGCCGGTCGGGCTGATCCAGGCGCAAACCGATCCGGCCGTCGATATCCTCGGATCCGCCGATGTTGCGAATGGCAGCCTCGAACCGGAGACGTTCGGCCCGCCGGAACACGTTGCGATGTGTCCAGGTTGTGGTCACGTCTATCCCGTCGCGCGATGCGATTTCGAACCCGAAAGTTAGCTGGCGTTTGGGCAAGTCCTCGAACGTTGCGTCGAAATCCAGGGTCCCGTCCGGGTTTGGATTTTCCCGCTCTTCAATTGCAACGACATTGAACGTTCCGGTCCGTCGCAACCGAGTGCCGACTTTCTGGATTTTTTCCGGAGAGAACACCTCACCTGCCGGAAACCCTGCGATCTTTTCAATCGACCGATGGCGCACATCCGTGTCGCCCTTGATAAACATCTTGCCAAATCGCAGGCGGGGGCCGGGGGCGAGGTCGACTTCGGCGTCCAGCTTGGCCTGCGCGTGGCGCGCGATGACCTTCTGGCCCTCAACCCCGGCCTTGGCATGACCCGCGTTTCGCCAGCCCTGCACACCGGCAGAGGTTGCCTGCTGAATGGCGCCGGTTGTGGCCAGCTTACCAATGGCGAATTCTTCCGGCAGTACCGTCTCGGGCGCCACTGGTTGCACGATCGCCTCACCAAAGGTGAACTTGGGACCGGTGTTGATCGTGATGACGGCCCGGTTGATTTGCGCCGGTACGCTGAGCGAGCTGAGTTCAGCCGCCTCTTGCCCATCCAGTTTTATGCTGACGACGGGGCTGAAGTACCCTTCGTCATACAGAATCTGAACGATCGTGCGGTAGTCAGACAGGGCCGCCGAAAGGATCTCCAGCGGAGTGTCCAATCCACGGGATTCTGCGGTCGTGACCGAAGAGGTCTCTTCCAGACGCTCGACAAGCTCTTCGGACCCACCCGGAACCGACAGGGTCGTTTCCAATGCGGCCAGAGAGGTCGGCAAGGAAATTGCAAGCGCGCCGAGAAGGCAATTCTTCACAAAGGCTCGTGGCCTGCTCCTCGGCATCTGATAGCTCCAACTGCCCCAAGTCGAAATGAATTTCGCCGTTTTGTGCACAGAAACGGCTGATTAATTTCACTTTAGAACATCAGACGTCCGAGAGGAAAAGACATTATCGAACGAGATGCCACTTTTGCGATATGTGTGGTCGCTGGGTCTCGTGATCAGGAACCGGCGTTGCGGAACCAGCGGATTATGGCCTCGCGATCTTCGGGTTCCATATAGGTGACATTGGCCGGAGGTATGGCGTGGCTTACACCTGCCTGCAGTTAGATTTGCTGGGCGGTGCGGGCGATGTCACCTACTGTTTCCAACAACACACCCTTCGGAGCTCACAGAATGCCCTACCATACCGGTTCCCGCGCGTGGCACATAGAACCGTGGCCTAGAGCAACGTCAGGGTCTACGATCTGGGCAGCATGCCTGCTGCCGGGCGCGACTTGCAATTTCGCCTGCGGTGATATCGGCGCGGATTTCCCGGCTTGTGGATCATCTGAGCGTTCGCTGGTTTCAGCGAGCGACGCGCAAGTCGTGCATCTGACCAAAGCGCCGCGTGGAACGCTGTTCGTAGGGGGGCCTCTGGGTGTTGACGACAGGGTTTCGGTGCCAAAAGCACTTAATTTTCATGAAGAATACCTCGGGAATGACGTGCGCCTGCGACTGACCGACAGGACGACCGAGGGGTTGGATCAGGAGTTGCTTGTTGATCAACCCGAAGACAACGCCTTGCGCATCACAAGATTGCCGACCGCCGGCGTGTCTTATGCGCCACCCCGACTTATGTTGATCGCCGGGGCCTGCCGATGACCGGCGCGGACCTGATTTTGCGGCGCCATGAATGTCTGAATTTGCGAGCCCCCGGTGCAACCGGAATCCAGTGGCTTTTGGGAAACATCGTACGGACCCAAACGATTTGCGGTTTCCGATCGTTTTGACAGTGATGACGAGGACGTACTGTAAGATTGGGCGCTCTCAGGGTAGGGGATTGCGATGAAGCCGGTTTTTTGAGGTGGCTGAGCAACTCGGTACGGGGCGTCTGGTGCCGGTCGCGGTCGACACGCCTCTGGCTTCTGTGCAGATGGCTTGCCTTCATACACACCGTCGCCATCAGGCCCCAAAGGCGTTTAGGCGGACGGGATTACAATGTCACAGCCGCGCCTGAAAGGCTTGGCGCTTGGCCCAACCGGAGGCGCCCGTTAAGGGCAACCGACAAGCGGGAGTGCTTCAGCTTCCCCAGTAGGTCGAATAGCCATTGGGGACAGTAGCAGTGGCATGTGATAACGCGCTTTGTCATCGGCCGTGCCGAACCGAATTGGCACCTGATGCAGAAAGAGCGGGACTTCAGCCGCCTGACCAGCTGCGCGCAAGTAATCTCCGGCGAAAAAGATCAACTTGTAAGTACAGGTTTTGAATGCGTCCTGCGGGAGGATCGGGCTGTCGGTGCGGCCATCCGAGTTCGTTTGCCTCTCGGCGATCTTGTGATGGGAATTTCCCGACACCCGGTAGTACGAAATTTTCAACCCATCGGCCTGGCAGCCGCGAGAAGTGTCCAGAACTTGGCTCGCCACATAGCCAGCTTCGGGTCTCTCCTTTGATTTGCCTTTTGCCTTGTCGCGGTGTGGCGCAAAGTTCAAAACGGTGGAAATGCGGAAAGAACCGAAAACAGCGTTCAGATTGATTTGATAATTATCCGCGCGTTTCCGGGCAAAAGCTGTCCAAAAGCCCAAGAATGGAAGATGCCATGCAACCGCCTCGCTATCGCCGTAACTTGATCGGAAGCGGTGCCAACCCGCCAGATGCCTAATGGCCGGGTGGCGCAAAACTAGCTGTTCAGATCGTGCTGAACTACAACGAAGGCGGAGAGAATTGCGTGCTGCATGGCGATGCGGAATCTGAGGCGTTCCTGCCTGAAATCGTCGGTGCCGTGCAATGGTCCGGCCAGCGTCATTGGAACATGGAATCGATCTATGAATATGGATCGCGCGCGGGGTTCTGGCGTCTGTATCGTCTGATGCGGGATCTTCCGATCACAGCGTACGGTGTGGCAACGGCGTTGGCTCGGCCCTCGGAATCAGGTGGCGGCAAGGAAGGCGGCAGGCTAGGTGATTGCCAGCCACGACCTGAAATGGGTCGAGCATAAAGATATGCCCGAAGACTAAGAACGCGCTCAGATTGCCAAGGCCATTCGCTTGCATACCGAAGTTGTAGGTGAGCGTCCGCGCGGCTGGTACACCGGGCGGTGTTCGGAAAACACCGTAGGGCTGGTGGCCGAGGAAGGTGGTTTTGCTTATGTGGTCGACACTTATGCAGGTGATTTGCCGTATTGGATGCAAACGGGCGGGCGGGATCAGCTGATCGTGCCTTACACGCTGGACTGCAACGACATGCGCTTTGCCACACCGCAGGGGTTCAATGCAGGTGATCAGTTCTATTCCTACCTCAAGACAGTTTCGACACGCTTTATGCCGATGGGGAAGCCGGAGCGCCCAAGATGCTCTCGATCGGCTTGCACTGTCGTCTGATCGGACGGCCGGGCAGAGTGATGGCGCTGAAACGGTTTCTGGATTATGCGCGCGGATTTTCTGACGTGTGGTTCGCGACGCGATTGCAAATCGCCGAGCATTGGGCGGCGCATCATCCACCGGTAAAGCACCCTAAGCCTTCGCAGATGGAGCGTGACGCGTTTGTGACGGCATATGGTGGCATCTTCGAGCATTCGGCATGGATCGCAGAACGCGCCTATGAGCTGGAGTTGGGTCCTGCCCATGGCACCGCTGGCGGGTTGCATAATGCTCTGACTCGGATGTTCCGTTCGGCATCCGAAGAAGAACGGCTGGGGGTTCT
Source organism: Ruegeria sp. CE8 (assembly GCF_056537465.1). Taxonomy (NCBI): domain Bacteria; kingdom Pseudomonadati; phylum Pseudomonadota; class Alphaproteobacteria; order Rhodobacterales; family Roseobacteraceae; genus Ruegeria; species Ruegeria sp. CE8. The sequence goes on along the minus strand of NZ_JBQFRP010000005.1, from coordinate 180,547 downwards.
GACTGCGCACCCTGATCTGGCAGGCAAGCTGGCGCAGGCAAAGCGTTTGACACAGGAAAGCACGTCGGAACAGGCCTCGGCAGGATTGGATGCTTTGACGGATGAAGAACGCGCGACGTTCACTGAGTTGAACCGGGAATACACCGAAAAGTTCGGTTTCCCGTTCATCATTGCCGTGCGCGATCATGATAAGGCGTCGATCCTGCAGGCGTTTCAACGACGGATCGACCATGACCGCGGCGCTGAATTTGCCGAGGCTTGCCGTCAGGTCGAACGGATCGCCGAATTCCGTTTGCTGGACGTTTTGCCCTCATGAATGGCCGCATCGTAATCTCTCCGCTTACGGCCGAGGCTTTTGCCCCCTTTGGCGATGTGATCGAGGTGGTGGGCGACGCGGACAAGATCATCAATCAGGGACAATGCGGCCGCTATCACGACCGTGCATCGCTGGACTTTTCGGACGGGCAAGCCGGGATCAGCCTGTTCAATGCCAATCCGCGGTCTTTGCCTTATCAGTTGGATATGGTCGAGCGGCACCCTGAGGGTAGTCAGGCCTTTGTTCCGATGACGCATGAACCATTTTGGTCGTCGTAGCACCGGACGAGGGCGGGCGACCGGGGCATCCCCAGGCGCTTGTGACCAAACCCGGCCAAGCTGTGAACTATCATCGGGGAACTTGGCACGGTGTGCTGACACCTTTGCACGGGCCAGGTTTGTTTGCCGTGATCGACCGGATCGGCCAGGGCGACAATCTGGAGGAGTTCTGGTTTGACACCCCGTATGAGGTCGTCGAAGGAAAGGGCCTCCCGCCCAGCCCCTGCCCATCAAAGATGCTTGGGACCTGTTGGGACAAGCAGCGCGCGGGCAAGCCCGCCCGCAGCGTCACCTCAGACTCAGTGCTGCGTCATGAGGCGGGCGACGTCCAGCATACGCGCTGAAAACCCCCACTCATTGTCGTACCAGCCAAAGACACGAACCTGATGTTCGCCGACCATCCGGGTTTCGGGTCCTGCGATTACCAGAGACTCGGGTCGTGTGCGCAGGTCTGAAGAAACCAGCGGATGATCAGTCCAACCCAGAACGGGTGAGCGTTCCACGGCAGTTTGCAACTTGGTTTTGAAAGTATCGGGTGACATCCCGCGTTCCAGCGTCACGACCAAATCGACGGCGGACACGCTGGCAGTAGGGACCCGCACGGCTGCGCCCGAGATTCGCCCGGCCAGATGCGGCAGGACCTCGTCAATCAGGTGGGTGGCGCTGGACGTGGTGGGAACCATCGACAGGGCACCCGCGCGCGAACGGGCCAGATCACCACGAGGCGCGTCCACCATGGGTTGGCTGTTGGTATAGCAGTGGATCGTGGTCATATGCGCCGATGCGATCCCGCCGATCCCGTCCAGTACCTTGACCAGAGGAGCCAACCCATTGGTCGTGCACGACGCGTTGGAAACGATGCGGGCGTTCCCCAACTGGTCTTCGTTAGCGCCCAGAACGATTGTGATCTCGGTCGCCGGCGATGGGCCAGAGATCAGCACCTTGCTGGCCCCTGCGGTAAGGCCCTGGCTTGCGACGTCCGAGGTTCGGGCGACACCGGTACAGTCCATTAAAACGTCCACGTCCGAAAGATCGACATGGGTCAGGTTGGGGCTGTGCGTCATCGGAAACGAGCGCCCATCGACAACAAGCGCTGCATCGCCCTGCTCGACGATGCCGGGGTAGGGGCCAAAGGTGCTGTCGTACTTGAAGAGGTAAGCGCAGGTCTCAAGCGGGGCGATGTCGTTAATCAGCACCAACTCGATATCCGTATCCTGCGGCAGAGCCAGCAGCTGCCGCAGGATCGTGCGGCCAATGCGGCCGAATCCGTTGATTGCAAGTTTCATGCGCAAGCTATGGCAGCGTGCTGTCGATAGCTCAATGCCCGTTCTTACGCTTGGTCAGTTGCAGCTGACCTGCGAAAAGAACTGGCCCGAAATGTTCTGGTACATGCTGGCCACGATTGGTCTACATCCGGTTGCCTGCTGAATGGCAGCAATGGCCTGAATGGTGCGCAGTCGCGGCGGTGGGCCAAAGGGGTTCAGGTTGTTGTTGTCACGCGTTGCACGATACACGACCGGAGCATCCGAAACCTGAGTTACCGCCCAGGTGCGGCTCATGACGAAAACCTGCTTGGTTTCTTCCTTTGCGGCGACAGGCGTTGCATCAAATGCTGTCAAACCAATTCCTGCTGCCAGTGCCAGCATTGTTACGCGCAGTACCATTGAACAATCTCCAGTGCTAAAAACCGGTGTTATTTCACCAGATTCAAGCGCTTCTGTGAACCCCTGACCGAAAAAAACGTTTAAAAGCCTAGCGCTTGGCCAGTGTCAGGGGCATGTGGCGGTTCACATCCTTGTACAGCAAATAGCGGAAGCGCCCCGGTCCTCCCGCATAACAGGCTTGTGGGCAGAAGGCGCGCAGCCACATGTAATCGCCGGCTTCGACCTCGACCCAATCCTGATTCAGCCGATATACCGCCTTGCCTTCCAGCACATACAGCCCGTGTTCCATCACATGGGTTTCTGCAAATGAGATCACGCCTCCTGGTTCGAAATTGACGATGTTGACGTGCATGTCATGGCGTAGATCCTGCGGATCGGCAAAGCGGGTCGTTGACCAGCGCCCTTCGGTTCCCGGCATCTCAACCGGTGGGACGTCACGTTCATTGGTAATAATCGGATCAGGTGCTGGCAGATCGGAAACGGCCTCGTAAGCCTTCCGAACCCAATGAAAACGGGCGATTTCATCGGTCCGGTTGTGCAGCGTCCAGTCGGAACCGGGCGGGATATAGGCGTAACCTCCCGTGTCCAGCACATGCACGTCTCCGTTCAGTGTCAGCGTCACCTGGCCCTCGACCACAAACAGAACGCCCTGCACCTCAGGGTTGGTTTCTGGGCGGTCGCTGCCGCCGCCGGGCTGAAGCTCCATAATGTATTGCGAGAACGTTTCGGCGAATCCGCTGAGCGGGCGGGACAGGACCTACAGCCGGGTGCCCTCCTAAAATGGCAAGTAGCTGGTGACGATGTCGCGCATCGTGCCTTTCGGAATCACTGCGTAGGCGTCCGTAAACATGGCGCGGTCGGTCAAAAGCTGGTCTTGTCCGGGGTGTCCGCCGATGGGCGCAAAGTAAGTTGGCTGTGCCATTCTATGCCTCTGGTTCGTGTTTGAGACACTATGCGGGGATCGGGCCAATGGTCTTAGCGTCAGTGTTGCGATAGGTTTGTTCGGTATTATTTGAAGGTCAGTCTGCGGGGCTTGGCCACCGTTCGCGGGCGGTATAGTCTTATGGCCAAACTTATTTCAGCAAGGCGAGAAGATCATGAAAGCCTGGATTTCACCCTTAATTGCAGTAGCTGTTCTGATAGGCGCAAGTTCCATTGCGCAGGCCAAGCCACTTTCGAGAATCATCGCCGAAATGGGGCTGAGCCCAGCGGACTTTAACGTCGTCAACGCAACGACCAATGCGATGCTTGCGGATGGTATGCCTCAGGTCGGCACCGAGCGGAGTTGGTCAAACGAAGAGACCGGATCCAAAGGTACGATCCGCGTGCGTGACGTTCGGGACAACTGCGTCCACTTTCAGTACTTCATCAAACCTGCGGGCGCGGATCAGGCGCGCGAGATCAGAACCCGCAATTGTCGGGATGCCAGCGGGAACTGGTTTCTGACGCCTTAACTAAGGATCAGTAACCGCGGTTTCGGTCGACCTCGTGCAGCAATGGGTTTCCAGCGGACAAACGCTGAAAATTCTCGGCCACGTCGGCCAGTGCCTCACCCAGATGCCAGCCTGAGACATGCGGCGTGATCGTGACGCCGGGATGGGACCACAGCGGGCTGTCTGACGGCAGTGGCTCCTTGCTGGTGACGTCCAGAACAGCGTGACCGGGCACGCCGCGATCCAGCGCTTCGATCAGCGCTTTCTCGTCGATCAGGTCTCCGCGCCCTGCATTCAACAACTGACTGCCAGGTTTCATTGCGGCCAGCATTTGTGCGTCGAACAACCCGATGGTTTGCGGCGTGGACGGCAGGATGGCACAGATATGGTCACATTGGCCCAGCAGTTCGGGCAGCGCGTCTTCGCCGTGCAGGCAGGTCACGCCTTCGATCTCCTTCGGGGACCGGCTCCACCCCATGACCTGAAACCCGATGGCCCGCAGCATTTTTGCGCTGCGGGCGCCGATATGACCAAGCCCCAACACGCCTACTACGGTGTCTGGAGTGAACAGAGGTGCCTTCGGCAACCATTCCGCGTTCCTCTGCGCCGCCTCGTGGAACGCCATGTTCCGCTGGCGGTGAAGGATATAGGCGACAAACCACTCGGCAATCCCCTGCGCGGGGGCATCTGGTTTCAGCCGCGCGATCCGAACATGTTCGGGCAGATGCGGGTTGCTGACAATCGTTTCGACACCGGCACCCAGTTTCTGCACCAGCTGCAGGTTCGGCAGCCGCTTGGGGTGGTCGTTGTTCAAACCGACCACGGCGACCATGGTGATTTCACTTGCATCACCAATCGCATCCGGCGTCCGCACGTCCGCGCCGGGGAGCGTTTTCCGGATTTCGTTGGCGATGTCGTCATCGCTTATCCAATCGGTCAGCCCGGTTTCGATCAGCAGCGCCATCATTCACCCTCATAGTTTCATTTTGATTGAGTTGACGTTCCGTCACACAGCTAGACATCCTGTCGGCAGCTAAGTCATTCTCTGGTCAAAGGTAAAGCCCGGTCTTTGGGTCTGAGGAGGGAATCTCATGAACATGTCATTCGGTCTGCGCGAAGAAAACCGCGCGTTGCTGCAGCGGGTGGCAGCGTTGATCCTGGAAGAGATCATGCCATTGGAAGAAGAGTATCAGGCCGAAATCGACAAGGGTGATCGCTGGCAATACACCGAGCGTCAGGCCGAAATTCTGGAGGGGTTGAAAGCCAAGGCCAAGGCCGCCGGTCTGTGGAACTTCTGGCTGACCGACAGCGACAAGGGCTTTGGCCTGACCACAGTCGAATATGCTTACTTTGCCGAAGAGATGGGCAAGACCCCCCTTGGGGCCGAAGTGTTCAACTGCTCGGCCCCCGACACCGGCAACATGGAAGTGTTCGAACGTTACGGCTCGGACAAGATGAAAGAGCAGTGGCTGAAACCTCTGCTTAACGGTGAAATTCGGTCGGCATACCTGATGACGGAACCGGATGTTGCGTCTTCGGATGCTACGAACGTGTCGATGTCCTGCGTGCGGGACGGGGATGACTATGTTCTGAACGGTGAGAAATGGTGGTCCTCGGGGGCGGGTGATCCCCGCTGCAAGGTCTACATCGTTATGGTCAAGACGGCAGGTGACGAACAACCCAAGCACAAGCGGCAATCTATGATCGTTGTGTCTGCAGATGCCCCAGGGATCGAGATTCTGCGCCCGCTGCAAGTCTACGGCCACGATGATGCTCCGCATGGCCATATGCATATCCGCTTTACCAACGTGCGGGTGCCAGCCGAGAACATCTTGCTTGGCGAAGGGCGTGGGTTCGAGATTGCTCAGGGTCGTCTTGGGCCGGGTCGTATCCATCATTGCATGCGTGCGATCGGACAGGCGGAATCGGCGCTGGAACAAATGTGCAAACGGTCGCTGCAGCGTGAGGCGTTCGGCAAGAAACTGGCGCAGCTGGGCGCCAACTACGATATCATTGCCGAGTGCCGGATGGAGATCGAAATGGCCCGCCTGCTTTGCCTGAAGGCGGCATGGTACATGGATCAGGGCGATGCCCGCGCGGCTGCGCCGTGGATCAGCCAGATCAAAGTTGTTGCGCCGCGCGTCGCACTGAAGGTCATCGATGAGGCCGTGCAGATGTTTGGCGGGCAGGGGGTCAGTCAGGATACTCCGTTGGCCACGGCATGGACCCACGTGCGAACCCTGCGTCTGGCGGATGGCCCGGATGCGGTCCACCGGCGTCAGGTGGCGCGGGCTGAGTTGAAGAAACATACGCAGGAAAAAGTCTGAGGTGTGAGATGGTCCTGAAACCCGACCTGAACGAACAGGCATATTTTCACTTCACAGCGGACGGAGCCTTTGTCGGCAATGACCCGGCCCGTGGGCCATGGTCGCCGGATCACTGTCACGCCGGGCCGGTCGCCGGATTGATCGTTCGCGCAGCGGAAACCGAGGTTGGGCCGGAAAAGATGCTGACCCGGCTGACGGTAGATCTGCTGCGCCCTCTGCCTTTGACGGGTTTGCGCGTCGCCGCAGAAACCACGCGCCATACCAAGACGCTGGCGACCACGCGGGTTACGGTTCACGATCTGGACGACACGTTGTGCGCCACTGCCACGACCATGCACTTAGTGCGGCGTGATTTGGGACCAGTTCCAAATGTCGCGATCCCTTCGCCTGATCTTGAAGGGGCGGTGACAGGTCCGTTCCCGATTGGCGAAACGCGTCACGATCTGCCGGGGTTCGCAAATCATTCGGACATTCTGTACCCCAAAGGTGGCAACCAGAGCGCAGGTGCAAAGACGGTTTGGATGCGCACACCCTCGCTGCTGGAAGGGGAAAGGCAGTCGCCCATTCAGGCGTTATGTCCGCTGGCTGATTGCGGCAACGGCATTTCCTGGAATGCGCCAACCACGGAAATGGGCTTCATGAACACGGACCTGACCGTTCAGATTCACCGCGAACCCGTCTCGGATTGGCTGGCCTCGCAATCGGTATCTCATTGGCAACCGTCGGGAATTGGAATGTCGCAGTCGGTTCTGTTCGATACCGAAGGGCCGGTCGGAACAGCGTTGCAGACCTTGATCTTGTTCCCGCCCAAGTAAGCTGTTTGGCCGGTTTTCGCATGACCGTGGTGAATCTCATTGCCGGGCACCAGTCAAAACCCTATCTTTCTCGCATGCGCTGGCTTGTGACCCTTTTGACCTGCTGTGTGCCGATACCGGCACTGACGCACCCGCATGTCTTCATAGACACCGGGCTGGAATTCATCGTGGATGATGCTGGTAACCTGACACATGTGCGTGTGACTTGGGCCTATGACGAATTCTATTCCCTGCTTGTCCTTGAGGACATGAAACTGGACCAGGACGCCGACGGTGTTCTGACCGAGTCCGAACAGCAGTTTCTATCGGGCTTTGATGCGGAATGGGTCGAGGGATACAACGGCGATCTGGTCGTGTTTTCAAACGGCGAGCCGGTGCCGCTGTCAGGCCCAATGGAGCCGCATGCGACGACCGAGGATGGGCGCATCGTGACCACGCATCTGCGCGCGGTTGAAGGAGGTTCCGTTCCGACCGCGGCGCTTTCGGCCAAGGCCTTTGATGAGACCTATTACACGGCTTATGAAGTTACCCGTCCGGTCACTGTTTCCGGGCCGGTGTCATGTCAGATTGATCGGTTTGAGCCTGATATCGACGGCCAACTGGCTCAGATGCAGGCTTTCCTGAAAACGCTGGACGCCGACTACGACCTTGAGGAAAACGATATTCCGCTTGTTGGCGAAAACTTTGCGACCGAGATTCGCGTTTCATGTCCAAATACCTGATCGTACCTGTCGCTATCGCCATCGGTCTGTTGCTGTGGTTTTGGGGCAGCGGCGGCTTTGACCATCTGGCCGCCTGGGCGGCCGGTGAGCAGAGAGAGTTCCAGAACCAGATTGCCCGTTCTTTGCGCGCCGCGCGGGCCGAGCAACCCGAGGCCGTCGCAACTCTGCTGACGGTCTGTTTTGCTTACGGGTTCTTTCACGCCATTGGGCCCGGCCATGGCAAGGTGTTGATTGGCGGCTATGGATTGGGTCGAAACGTGGCGTTTCTGCGCCTGTCGGCCATTAGCCTTCTGTCCAGCCTGGGGCAGGCGGTGACGGCGGTTGTATTGGTCTATGCCGGTGTTCTGGTGTTCCAGATGTCTCGCGAAAGTCTGGTGGGGACGACAGAACAGGTCATGGCACCTATCAGTTATGGCGCCATTGCGGCGATTGGATTGTGGCTGATATTCCGGTCCATTCGCAGTTTCGTGCGACGTCATCGAAGTGAAACGGCGCATCATCATCACGATCATCATCACGACCACGAGCACAAGAACGATCATGGCCACGAGCATCATCACCATGATCATGAGGTCTGTGCGGATTGTGGCCATCGCCACGGTCCTTCCGCCGAAGAGGTGGCGAATGTCAGCAGCCTGCGAGAAGCTGCGCTGCTGATTTTGGGCATTGCAGCGCGCCCCTGCACCGGAGCCCTGTTCGTCCTGATCCTGACCTGGCAAATGGGCATTGCGATGGTCGGAATAGCTGGCGCCTTTGCCATGGCGCTGGGCACGGCGACGGTCACGACTCTGGTCGGGTGGACGTCGTTCGGTTTGCGCGGTGGTCTATTGGCTTCAGCGTCTGCAACGCGGTTTGCGTCGGTGCTTGCGCCTACGATCGAGTTGGTTGCAGGGTTGCTGATCGCCGTTATCGCAGGTGGCTTGCTGCTGCGCGCGATCTAGTCGAAGACTGGTTCTGGATATCCAACCCGAGCCAGGTACAGCCCCTGCGGCGGACAAACCGGCCCACAAGCCGCCCGGTCGACCGCTTCCAGCGCATCCCGCACGTCTTCCGGAGACCAGGCCCCAGCTCCGACACGTTCCAGAGTCCCTACGAAACTGCGTACCTGATTGTGCAGAAAGGAACGGGCACGGACATGGAAATGCACCTCGGGACCGGAAAACCCCTGAACCTGTTCAACGCGCAGTTCATCCAGCGTTTTGACCGGGCTTGCAGCCTGGCAGATGGAAGAACGGAACGTGGTAAAATCATGCCTCCCGATCAGCATATCCGCTCCTGCCTGCATCGCGTCGATATCAAGCTGGTGATTGATCTGCCAAACCTGTCCGGCGTCATGAGTTGCAGGAGCGCGGCGCATCAAAATGCGGAACAGGTATTGCCGCTCCAGCGCCGAAAACCGGGCATGCCAGTCATCGTCCACCCGAGCGGCCTTTACGATGGCCACGGGCTGCGGTTTGAGATGATAGTTCAGAGCTTCGGACAGGCGGAACGGGTCCCATTCCTTGACCAGATCGCAATGGGCAACCTGACCCAGCGCATGCACCCCGGCATCTGTGCGCCCTGCCGCGGCAATGGTGTGATCACCAGGCTGAATACGTGACAAGGCCTGTTCGATTGCCCCCTGAACAGACGGCAATTCCTTTTGCCGTTGCCATCCGGCAAACGGTTCACCTTGGTATTCGACTTTCAACGCGTATCTGGGCATGGGCTGCTGGTAACGCGCTGCGTCGCAACGGGCAAGGGTGGGAAAGCGCTGGTATGTGCGGCGACCTCTACCTATCTTGAGCGAAACGAAAAAAGCGGGGCGACAGTTTGGTCATCTCATCTCTGGCAGACAGTCTGGTGCGCGGTATCGAAACCGTGGGCGACCGGGTGTCTGAAACACTGTTTGAGCCGGTTATTCGACTGGGCGTCACCGGGCTGGCGCGGTCGGGGAAGACGGTGTTTATCACGTCTTTGGTCGCAAACCTGCTGGATCGTGGGCGGATGCCGGGTCTCGTGGCGCAGCAAGAGGGGCGGATCAACGCCGCCTACCTTCAACCGCAACCGGACGATACGGTGCCGCGTTTTGACTACGAGAACCACCTGGCGGCTTTGACCGGACCGCAACCGCACTGGCCGGACAGCACACGCGCCGTGTCGGAATTGCGCTTGTCTTTCAAGGCCCGCCCCGCCGGGTTGTTGTCGGGCCTGCAGGGGCCACGAACCATCCATCTGGATATTGTGGACTATCCGGGGGAATGGCTGCTGGATCTGGCGCTGTTGGATAAATCCTATGAGGTTTGGTCGACAGAAACTCTGGAACGCATTGCAGATCGATCTGAGGCTGCGGCGTTTCTTGCGCAAGTAAAGGCGATTGATCCTACTGAGGTTCACGATGAGCCGAAGGCGCAAGCGGTGGCCAAGGATTTTGCCGAATACCTGCAGTTGGCACGCGACGCTGGGTTCTATGACTGTACACCGGGGCGCTTCTTGCTGCCAGGCGATCTGGCGGGGTCTCCTGTTTTGACCTTTGCACCTTTGCCGGTCGACGGCCACGGCCCGCGGCGCAGTCTGCATCGTGAGATGGCGCGACGCTACGAAGCCTATAAGTCTCAGGTCGTGAAACCGTTTTTTCGCGACCACTTTGCGCGGATCGACCGGCAAGTGGTCCTCGTCGATGCGCTGGGTGCGATCCATAACGGCCCGCAAGCGGTTGAGGATATGCGCCGGGCGATGGCGGATATTCTTTCGGCGTTCCGGCCGGGGCGCAACGCGTGGCTCAGCCAGTTGTTGTTGGGAAAACGGGTCGAGCGCATCCTGTTCGCCGCCACCAAGGCTGATCATCTGCATCACCTGCAGCATCACCGCCTGACCAACATCATGGAGGCCCTGACCCGCGAAGCCCGCGACCGTGCCAGCTTTGCCGGGGCCGAGACCGCTGCGTTGTCATTGGCATCGCTGCGGGCCACGACCGAGGAAATTCGCAACCACAACGGGGTCGAATTGCCCTGTGTGCGAGGCACTTTGCTGGACAGTGGCAAACAAGCGGCGTTCTACCCCGGTGATCTGCCCGAAGATCCGACGCATTTGCTTGGCCCGGCTCGAAACGGGGCGGACAACTGGCTGGGCGAGGATTATGGGTTCATGGCGTTCGCGCCAGCCCACCTGACCTTGCGTCCCGGCGACGGCCCCCCCCATATCCGTTTGGATCGCGCTGCGCAGTTCCTGATCGGAGATCGGCTGTGACCGTCATACTTCGCCCTGCCCGCAGCACGGATGCCGGTGCGACTGGCGAGATTTTGCACGGCTTTGCCCTTGAAAACGAGTGGATGCCTGAACTGCATACACAGGCGGAAACCATTGCATTTTGCGGCCGGATGATTGACTTAAATTGGGTGACCATTGCGGAAACGGATCAAGGTGTTGTCGGCTTTCTTGCGCTCAATGGCGCAGAAATCCATTCTCTGTATCTGATACCCGACGCGCGAGGGCGGGGGGTAGGTCAAAAACTGCTGGAGCATGCCAAGTCACGCCGCTCGCACCTGTCGCTGTTTGCCTTTCAGGCAAATCTTCCAGCGAGACGGTTTTATGAGCGCAATGGCTTCGCAGAAGTTGCGCGCAGCGACGGCGCTGAAAACGACGAGAATCTGCCGGACATCAAGTATGTCTGGAACAGTGAAGGAGCAGCAGATGGCTAAGGGCCCGGTTCTGATTGATCTCGACTCGGATGAACCCGCTGCCGACGTGTCGCAAGCGCCACCGGTGCCGGATGTTGCACAGCCGCAGGGGCAGGCGATGCAGAGTGCGGCGCGGCTGGCGGCCCGCAGGCCCTCGGCTTTGTCGCGTTGGTTCTGGGGGTTGGCCTTGGCGGTGGTCGGCGCGGTGGTTTCGGTTGCCGCGTGGGACTTTGTCAACTCACTGCTATTGAGGGCACCAATTCTGGGGTGGGCCGTGACCGGATTGTTCGCCGCGTTGGTGCTGGTTGCTTTGATTATTGCTGTTCGGGAGTTGGCGGCAATCGGGCGGCTGTCCCGAGTGGACGGTATGCGACAGGCGGCGGATAGCGCCTTGGCCGAAGACGATCTGGCGCAGGCACGTACGGTGACGAACCGGTTGATTGCGTTCTACAAAGGGCGCGATGAAACCCGCTGGGGCCGCGACCGGCTGTCCGAGCGGATCGACGAACAATTCGACGCCTCAGGACTGTTAACGCTGGCGGAGGACGAGCTTTTGGCCCCGCTGGACGCCGCCGCCAGCCGAGAGGTCGAGGCCGCCGCACGGCAGGTCGCCACCGTGACCGCGCTGGTGCCTCTGGCGCTTGCAGATGTGGCGACCGCGCTTGCGGCCTCGTTGCGGATGATCCGGCGTATTGCCGAAATCTATGGCGGGCGCGCAGGATTTCTGGGCAGCTGGCGCCTGACGCGTGCGGTGTTCGTGCATCTTGTGGCGACGGGGGCCGTGGCTGTTGGTGACGATCTGCTTGAGCCGGTTCTGGGTGGTTCAGTTCTCAGCAAACTGTCGCGCCGGTTCGGCGAAGGGCTTGTGAACGGTGCGCTCAGCGCCCGTGTCGGGGTCGCCGCGATGGAGGTCTGCCGGCCGTTGCCCTTTTCCGACCGGCACAAACCGTCCACCCGGAGCATTATTAAGCGCGCTTTGGCCGGGTTGTTTTCCAAAACTTGACCTGACGCAAAGTCCTGCAGTCTGCTACCGAGTATAACACCGCCAGAGCCAGCCATGACCGACCACGGACACAGCCAGCAGGAGATCGCCGCGCGGATCAACGCCCCCCCGGGCCGGGGTGTTCTGCGGGATGTGGTTTATGGCGGCATCGACGGCTCGGTGACCACTTTTGCCATCGTTTGTGGCGTTGCGGGTGCGGGGTTGTCTCCGTTTATCATCGTGGCGCTGGGGCTGGCCAATGTGTTGGCCGACGGGTTTTCCATGGCCGCAGGCAACTACTCGGGCACCAAGGCCGAACTGGACAACATCCGCCGAATTCGGACTATCGAGGAACGCCATATCAAGCTCTATCCCAAAGGCGAATGGGCCGAGGTGCGCGAAATCCTCGCGCAGAAGGGGCTGTCAGGCAAGGTTCTGGACGAGGCGACGGACGCGATCACTGCGGATCGGGAAAACTGGATCAACCTGATGATCGAAGGCGAATACGGTCTGGGCAGCGTCGATCCAAACCCGTTCAAGGCTGCGATGGCGACGTTTCTGGCGTTTCTTATCGCCGGAATGATCCCGTTGTTGCCGTTCCTTCTGTCTGCGGATCAAGCGTTCCGGATCTCTGCCTTTATGACACTGGGCGTGTTCTTTGCGATCGGGGCGCTGAAAAGCCGTTGGTCACTGGCTCCGTGGTGGCGATCCGGTCTTGAAACGCTGCTGATCGGTGGCGCGGCTGCGCTGATCGCGTACCTCGTGGGGTCGCTGTTTCACCCCTAGTGGCCAGAAGTGTCGCAGGAGCGTCGGCAAGTCTGGTCAACGCGGCTTGAACCGTTACTGTGCCGGTGATGCAACCTGTTTCGATCTTTGAAAAAAACGTACTTGTTCTGGGCGCATACGGGTTTATCGGTACCGCCGTGACTCGGTCGCTTCTTCGCGGCGGTGCGCGTGTTTCGGCGTTTGTGCGCAGCGTGAAAACGGGTGCTCAGGTCTTGCCGGGGATGCCCACGGTGCAAGGCGACCTGCGCGATTACACGGACCCGCAGGATTGGCAGGACGCGCTGGCGGGTATCGACTGCGTCGTGAACTGCGCGGGCGCATTGCAGGATGGGCCGTCGGACGAACTGGAATCCGTTCACCACACGGCTATCGCCGCTTTGGGTCTGGCCTGTGCCCAACGGGGAATCGCGGTCGTTCAGGTTTCGGCGATTGGGGCGACTGCGGACGCTGATACGGATTTCATGCGAACGAAGGCCGCCGGGGATGAGGCGCTGAGGTCCAGCGGTGTTCCGCTTTGGATACTTCGACCGGGTTTGGTTATCGGGCAATCCGATTACGGCGGCACGGCCCTTTTGCGCATGCTGGCGGCTGTGCCCCTGGTTCAGCCGGTGGCTTATCCCGAAACGCCTGTTCAGTGTATTGGAATGCCCGATCTGTGCCGCGCGGTCGAGGGCGCCGTTGCGGGTGAACTACCGCAAGGCACTTATGACCTGATCGAAGACGAACCACAGCCTCTCGTGCATGTTCTGGCCGAGACACGCCGATGGTTGGGGTTTCCTGCCGCGCGCGTGACGTTGGCACTGCCTTCAGTTTTGACGCGCTTGGTTGCCAGCGGCGCAGATGGGCTCAGCCATTTGGGATGGCGCTCGCCCCTGCGCAGCAATGCGATGCAAGTGATGGAAACGGGTGTTGTCGGCGACCCTGAACCTTACCGGATGGCTGCCGGCCACGCGATCGCGCCTTTGAAACAGGTCTATGCCAAACTGACCTGTTCGCGAGAACACAGGCTGACAGCACGCATGACGCTGTTGATGCCGCTCGTTGTGGGTGTTCTCAGCCTGTTTTGGGTTCTGTCCGGCCTCTTTGGTCTTTGGGGGGTCTCTGCGGCGGCGGGTGTTCTGACGAATGCGGGGTGGGGGTTTGCTGCCGCGCTAGCCAGCGTCATTTTCTGGTCTTTCGTCGATATCGCGTTGGGGTTGGCCATTCTGTGGCGGCCATGGGCGGCGCACGCTTGTTTGGCGCAGTTTGGCGTCGCCGTGCTCTACCTCGTGGCAGCGACACTTGTTGTTCCCGAGTTTTGGGTCGATCCATTAGGTCCGTTGACCAAGATCTTGCCCACGATGACATTGTCTCTGGTCGCCTGGCCCATGTTGCAAAGCCGATGATGGACCCTGATCTGATCCTGCGCTGGTTGCACATTATCGGGGCCTGCGTCCTGTTGGGCACCGGTGCCGGGATCGCGTTTTTCATGCTGATGGCGCACCGGTCGGGCGATCCGCGTTTCATAGCGCAAACCGCGGGTGTGGTGGTTTTGGCCGATCTGGTGTTCACGACAACGGCTGTTATCGCACAGCCGGTCACAGGTGGCCTGCTGGCGTGGCGGTTGGGGTGGTCTCTCGCCGATGGATGGATCGTCCTGTCACTTGTCCTTTACGGTGTGACGGGCCTGTTCTGGCTACCTGTCGTCTGGATACAGACCAGACTGCGCGACCTTGCTCGGGCGGCTGCAGAATCCGGCGATCCATTGTCTGCGTCCTACCATCGGCTGTTTCGGATCTGGTTTGCCTGCGGTTTTCCCGCATTCGCGGCTGTGCTGGCGATCGTCTGGCTGATGATTGCCAGACCAACAATCGGCTAGGGCCAGATCGCGCCGATTTGCGTGCCGCACAAATTTCATGTCATTTCGGGCTGTTGCGCGGAACGACACCCGGTTAGCTTGACGGCAAACCTGCTTGGAGGCTTCGATTGGAATCCCTACTCGTCCTTGTTGGATTGATTGTATTGGCCATCCCGGTGGCCATAATTATTCTGCTAGTCGCGCAGGTCCGGTTGCGTCGCCGGGTTGAACAGCTTGAATTGCAGCTCCGCGCGCTTGGCGGAGAAATTCCCGAGCAGGAGCCGAAAGCTGAACCACCTGAGGTAAAGGAAAAGAAACCTTCGCCTTGGCCGGCGCTCAAGACCGCGACGCCTGAAACGGTCCCGAGTGAGGAACCTTCTGAACCAGAGACGAAAGGCGTGCCTGTCGGGACTACGGTACGGGAAGATCGTTTTGCGGCATTTGGGGCCTGGTTACGCGAGAACTGGTTTTACGCTGTTTCGGCCCTGTCGCTGGCTCTGGCAGGCATATTTCTGGTTCAGTACGGTGTGGAAAGCGGGTTGCTGTCACCTGCGATGCGGGTCATCGCGGCCTTGGTCTTCGGCGCGTTACTGATTGGTGCGGGTGAGGTGATCCGCCGTAAATTTGGCGATGACGAAACCTCGGCCACCGCCTATCTGCCATCGGTCTTTTCTGGTGCCGGTTTGGTTGCGCTGTTCGGCGGCCTTCTGGCCGCTCGACAGCTGTATGATCTGATCGGCCCCGAAGCAGCGCTGGCTGCAATGATCTTCGTGGCCATCCTGGGCCTTGTGCTTGGCTGGTTCCACGGCCCGCTGTTGGCGGCGGTCGGCTTGATCGGAGCGTTTGCAGCACCGTTTCTGGTGGGCGGAGCATCAAGGGACCCCAGTTGGCTATACGGTTACTTCTTTGTCGTTTCCGTGCTTGGACTGGGTATCGACACCGTACGCCGCTGGGCGTGGATATCCGTTCTGGCTCTGATCGGCGGGTATAGCGCATGCCTGTTGATGGTTCTGTCCGCACCGCTGACCGAACCGGAATACCTGCTCTGCGTGACCGCTCTGGCTGTGATTGCGATCGCGATACCTGTCCGGCGGATTTGGCCCGATCACAGCGGGCGCCTGATCAGCGAGGTCATACTCACTGGAAAAGGCGGCCCATGGCCCGAATTTCCCACCCGTCTGGCTTTTGGAGCAGTGGCTGTCAGCACAGCCATTCTGTCGCTCCATTGGCCGGATTCGCCGGCCGAGTTCTGGCTGGGCGTTGTCCTGTTGTCCGGCCTCACACTGGGTTTGATGATCTGGGCCAGTCAGGCGCGGGCATTGCAGGACATGACTGTATTGCCCGCTGCGGGACTGATCTGGTTCATCCTGATTCACGGCTGGGACCACGGCACCGTTGCGCGCCAGTTTGCTGAAACTTATGCCGAGACCGCAGAGGCGGATTACCCAATTGCACTGACGATGTTGGTCGTGTTGGGGGCAGTGATCTCTGTCCTCGCGGCCTGGCGATCCCTGCGCGCCACTGAATATGCGGCGGTTTGGGCGGCTGGGGCCGCGATCTTTGCGCCCGGTCTGGCCATCGCTCTTGAGATCGGTTGGCACCCGGCCGAGGTCATCGGGGCCTACCCGTGGGCGCTTCATGCCATGGCGCTGGCAGTGTTGATGGTGGGTCTCGCCGGTCGTTTTGCGCGTGTGGATGGTGAAAATCATCTGCGCCCGGCTTTGGTGACGCTCTCAGCTTTGTCATGTCTTACCTTCGCTTGTGTGATCGTCCTGAGCTCTGCCGCCCTGACTATTGCATTTGTGGCCCTGATCGCCGCCGCCGCCGTTTTGGACCGCCGGTTCGATCTGCCGCAAATGAGCTGGTTCATTTGGGCTGGCGTTTTCACGGTGACGATCCGCCTCGTGCTGAATCCCGGTCTGGATTGGGCGACCACCGCGCCTGTTGGTGAAATGGCTTTGGTCTATGCGGTGTCCGTCGTTGGATTTCTGGTAGCTTGGACGATCCTGCGGCCCATGAATCGTCCTGTGATCGTGTTGTTGCTTGAAAGCGCTGCCTGGGCGACCGCGGGCATCTTGCTATCTTTGCTGTTGTTGCGCTGGCTGGAGGGGTTCGGCGAAGGCGGCGCCGAGGACAGCCATTGGGGCCTGGGCCTGCTCTCGGTGATTTGGCTTCTGCTGGCCTGCGCGCAGGTGCGGCGGTTCGAACTGGGTGGAAAACTGAACTACGTGCGGTACGTGCTCACGTTGTTCTTCGCGGCTCATGGTATGTACCGTCTGGGCGAAGCGTTGACGATGGCGAACCCTCTGCTTCACCCTCACGCCGATCCGGTGATCGGGGTGCCGCTGCTGAATACGCTCGCTGTGGCCTACTTGTTACCAGCGCTCATTCTGGGCGTTTCGGCGTCATGGCTGCCTGCGTTGCACCCGCGCTGGCGGCAGGTCTGTTTTGGATCGGCTGCGGTACTGGGTACAGTCTGGCTGGGTCTCACCATCCGCCATATCTGGAAGGGGGCCGGTGGCATGTATGCAGGCGACGGCGTCTCGCAGCCCGAGCTTTACACCTATACGATGGCGCTTCTGATCATCGGTGCAGCACTGTTCTACCAGGCGCTCGCGCGTCGGTCCGATTTGATGCGCAAAGCGGGGCTGGCCGTGATCGGCCTTGCGGTTGCCAAGGTCTTTCTAGTCGATATCTCAGGATTGGGCGGTTTGATCCGGGTCTTTTCGCTGCTGGCGCTGGGGCTGGCATTGGCCGGTCTTGCGTGGCTCAATCGCTGGGCAAAGCTGCGCCATTCGCCGCAACGGTCGGAACCTCTGGACCATTAGGCGCGCGCGTCCTATAAGCGCGGCCATGTATGACCGGACGGCCATCATTATTCGAATTATATCCCCGGCGCTCTGACCCTCTGAGACGCCGGGCAAAGGTGTTTGAGACTTCGCACCGACCGCATCGATCCTAGTACGACCAGATCATCCAAAGGACGCCCCCAATGTGCGCCGACACGATCCAGACACCTGATTACAAAGACACGCTGAACCTGCCCAAAACCGAATTCCCCATGCGCGCCGGCCTGCCCAAGCGCGAACCCGCATGGCTGGAGCGGTGGGAGACCATTGGCGTCTATGACCGCCTGCGTGAAAAAGAGGGCCGCCAGCCCTTTACGCTGCATGACGGCCCCCCGTACGCGAACGGTCACCTGCATATCGGCCACGCGCTGAACAAGACCATCAAGGACATGATCGTGCGGTCCCATCAGATGATGGGCTTTGATGCGCGTTATGTTCCGGGCTGGGACTGCCACGGTCTGCCGATCGAGTGGAAGATCGAGGAGCAGTACCGCAAGAAGGGCAAGAACAAGGACGAGGTGAACGTCGTCGATTTCCGACAGGAATGCCGCAAGTTCGCCGAAGGCTGGATCGACATCCAGCGTGAAGAGTTCAAGCGTCTGGGCATCACAGGCAACTGGGCCGATCCCTACATCACGATGGACTATCACGCCGAGGCCGTGATCGCCGACGAGTTCATGAAGTTCCTGATGAACGGCACGCTCTATCAGGGCTCTAAGCCCGTGATGTGGTCGCCCATCGAGAAAACCGCTCTGGCCGAGGCTGAGGTCGAGTACCACGACAAGGAAAGCTTCACCATCTGGGTGAAGTTCAAGGTCGTGAATGCCGGTGATTTGGATGACGCGTTTGTTGTGATCTGGACGACGACCCCGTGGACCATGCCTTCGAATAAGGCCGTCGTATATGGCAAGGATATCTCCTACGGCCTTTACGAAGTCACCGGCGCGCCTGAGGAGTGCTGGGCCAATGTGGGAGACAAATTCCTGCTGGCCGACAATCTGGCCGCCGACGTTCTGGGCCGTGCGCGTCTGAGCGACGATCAGTGGACCCGCGTCCGTGACGTGACCACCGATGAGCTCGAGGGCGTGCAACTGACCCACCCGCTGGCTGGAGCCGAGGGCGGCAATGGCGAATGGGACGACATCCGCGACTTCCGCGCCGCTGAGTTTGTGACCGATACCGAAGGTACGGGGTTCGTCCACTGCGCGCCGTCGCACGGTATGGAAGAATTCGAGCTGTACCGCGATCTGGGCATGCTCGAACAGGTTATCACCTACAATGTGATGGACGATGGCTCATTCCGCGCTGATCTGCCGTTCTTTGGTGGCAAATACATCCTGTCCCGCAAAGGTGGCGAGGGTGACGCGAACAAAGCCGTCATCGACAAGCTGGTCGAGGTCGGTGGTCTGTTGGCGCGTGGCAAGATCAAGCACAGCTATCCGCATTCGTGGCGTTCCAAGGCGCCGATCATCTACCGCAACACACCGCAGTGGTTTGCATCCGTAGACCGCAAGTTGGACGATGGCATGGGTGAGATGGGCGACACCATCCGCGAACGCGCCCTGCGGTCGATCGACGAGCTGGTGAAATGGACACCGCAGACCGGTCGCAACCGCCTGTATTCGATGATCGAAGCGCGCCCGGATTGGGTACTGTCGCGCCAGCGCGCCTGGGGCGTGCCGCTGACCTGCTTCACCAAGAAGGGCGCTCTGCCCACCGACGCGGATTACCTGTTGCGTAACGAAGACCTCAACGCTCGCATCAAGGCGGCGTTCGAGAAAGACGGCGCGGATATCTGGTACACCGACGGGTTCAAAGAACAGGTGCTGGACGGCATCGCCAACCCCGATGACTACGATCAGGTGTTCGACGTGCTGGACGTGTGGTTCGACTCGGGTTCCACACACGCCTTCGTTCTGCGTGACCGTGAGGACGGGACCGAAGACGGCATTGCCGATGTCTATATGGAAGGCACCGACCAGCACCGTGGTTGGTTCCATTCCTCGATGCTTCAGGCTTGCGGCACCAAGGGCCGTGCGCCGTATCGCAACGTTGTGACCCATGGGTTCACGCTGGATGCCAAGGGCAACAAGATGTCCAAGTCGCTGGGCAACACCATCGTGCCGGAAGAGGTCGTCAAGCAATACGGCGCGGATATCCTGCGTCTGTGGGTGGCTCAGACCGACTATACCGCCGACCAGCGGATCGGGCCGGAGATTCTGAAGGGCACCGCTGACAGCTATCGCCGCCTGCGCAACACCATGCGCTTCATGCTGGGTTCGCTGGCCGACTTCACCGAAGCGGATCGCGTTGTACCCGAGGATATGCCGCGTCTGGAACGCTGGGTGCTAAGCCGATTGGCCGATCTGGATGAACAGGTGCGCAAGGGCTATGCTGCGTTCGATTTCCAGGGTGTGTTCAGCGCTGTGTTCACTTTTGCCACGGTCGATCTGTCGTCGTTCTATTTCGATGTCCGCAAGGATGCGCTGTACTGCGATGGCGATAACCTGCGCCGTCGTTCTGCGCGCACGGTGCTGGACATCCTGTTCCATCGCCTGACCACATGGCTGGCCCCGGTTCTGGTCTTCACCATGGAAGAGGTTTGGCTGGAGCGGTTCCCGGGTGATGACAGCTCGGTCCATCTGGTAGACTTCCCGGAAACGCCTGCCGATTGGCGCGACGCCGAGCTTGAAGCGAACATGGCCAAGGTCCGCCGCGTCCGCCGTGCCGTGACCGCAGCGCTGGAGGTTCAGCGTCAGGACAAAGTCATCGGCTCAAGCCTCGAAGCGGCACCGATCGTACATGTCGAAGACGCCGAGACGCGCGACCTGCTGGCGACCTTCGACGTGGATGACATGTGCATCACCTCGGGTCTGACCGTCACTGGCGATCCGGCCCCGGCCGAAGCGTTCCGTGTACCCGAGATTGAAGGCGTCGCGGTGGTGTTCGAAAAGGCCGAGGGTGAAAAGTGCCAGCGCTGCTGGAAAATCCTGCCCGATGTAGGGCTGCACGCACATGCGGGCGTCTGCGGGCGTTGCAACGACGCACTGGGCTAAACCAATACCCCCGGCCGAAATGCCGGGGTTTTTTCTTTCCGTGCTTGCGCGTGGTTCGTTGATCTGAAACGCTAAGCATATGCCTATGATCGCCGTAGATACGCAGTTTGGCTGCCTAGGTGTCGAAGAGACCGATGGTGCCATAACCCGCCTTGTTTGGAATGGCCGGAACGAAGGTCCTGAAACGCCACTATTGAAAGAGGCGGCAGAGCAGCTGACCGCCTATGACGAAGGACGTCTGGGTCGGTTTGACCTGCCATACTACGTTGAAGGATCAGAATTCCAGAAACAGGTCTGCAACCTGATGTTCGCGATCCCGTTGGGCGAGACCCGAACCTATGGCGACATCGCCAAAGAGCTTGGGCAGCCACCGCAGCCGGTCGGTCAAGCCTGCGGCGCAAATCCAATTCCCGTGATTATACCCTGCCATCGGGTGCTGTCCGCCAATGGTCTGGGCGGCTTCTCGGGCGAGGGCGGTGTCGAGACCAAAGTGGCCCTGTTGCGCCATGAACGCGCGGCTGGGTTGTTGATCTGAGCCTCGAAAACCAGTTGCAATCCCGTTGTTTGAGGCCCAACCTATATCAGTTGCTGAATTTGAAGGACCGCATCGAATGACTGCTCAAACAGACCCGGCCGCCCGCAAGAAGGCCATCATCGACCGCCTGATGTCGCTGGAAGAACAGGAATTGGCGACTGCGCAGGCGCACTACGATGCATTTCTGAAGGACTCACAGCTGGATGATCGCGAGGGGCACGACAAGGACGACATCGCCGCATCGCGCGAGAACGCGGATTTGGCAGCGGCCTTCGACGCACCCGTCCATGCCCATCACGCCAAAATCGACGTGATTGAGAATACGGATTTCAGCCTGACAGACAGGGTGCAACCGGGTGCAGTGGTCAAATTCAACAGCCGCCACTTCGTGGTCTGTGTTTCGACCACGCGGTTTGAGGTTGACGGGAAAACCTACATGGGAATTTCAACCCAAAGCCCGATTTACCTGGCCATGACCGGCCTGCAAGAGGGCGATGTATTCACCCATAACGGTACCGAGTTTGAGGTTGAAGAAGTCCTTTAACCTTATCAGTCATTGCGCTGCGGGATCACCTGCTGCGCAATCCCGGCCGAAACCAGATACAGGCTGGTGATCACAAGCCCCCAATGAGCCCAGCTTTCGGGGTGAAAATCAACCCACGCCGCCCAACCGGCAAAGAAGGTCCATGCAAAAGCCATAGGCAGGGACACGGTGCGCCAGCGTTCCGTGCGGACCGGGTGGATGAACTTCAAAGGCAGGAACATCGCCAGTGACAGCAGCGAAACCAGTAGCAGGATGACCCAGAAGTTGGGCTCCAATGCGAAAATCACGATTACGAACATGTTCCAGCAACCTGGAAAGCCCGAGAACGAGTTATCCTTGGTCTTCATCCGCGTGTCCGCGAAATACATGGCGCTGGCAAAAGTAATGACGATGATGGCAAACCAGCCGGTCCATCCGTCCATCAGGCCCGATTTGAACAATGCAAAGGCCGGGATGAAGACATATGTCAGGTAGTCGATGATCAGGTCCAGAAGAACACCGTCAAATTCCGGTGCGTTCTTTTTGACGTGGTAGTGGCGCGCCAGCGGGCCGTCGATACCATCCACGATGAACGAAATCACCAGCCACAGATACATCAGGCTCCATTTTTCTTCGACTGCGGCCAGCATGGCCAGCATTGCGAAGACGGCGCCGGTTGCAGTGAACAGATGTACGAAAAGGGCTTTGAGTTTTATTGTCATTTGTGTCTCTTGGACGATGCGCGCTGCAGATGCAAACCAAAAGCCCGCCAATCGCACAAAGCGCAACGTCACGAGCTGGATGGAAGTCAGGCTTTGGGGTGGGCGCGGTTATAAACCTCCATAAGCCGGGCCGTGTCTACGGCGGTATAGGCTTGAGTGGTAGAGAGCGAGGAATGCCCCAGCAGTTCCTGAATGGCCCGCAGATCGCCCCCGGCGGACAGAAGATGGGTTGCGAAACTGTGCCTTAAAGCGTGTGGTGTCGCAGTGGCGGGCAGGCCGAGTTGCATTCGTGCCTTGGCCATCACGCCCTGAATCGCCCGTGGATTGAGTGGGCCGCCGCGTACACCACGGAACAGTGCCTGGTCACTGGCCTGCGGATGCGGGCAAAGCTGCAGGTAATGCGTGACCGCAGCGCGGGCAGCAGGAAGAACCGGAACCACCCGCTCTTTTCCGCCTTTGCCGACAATGCGCAGGCTATCCGGTAAAGGCGCGTCCGCGCCGGTCAGAGACAGTGCTTCAGAGATACGCAGGCCACACCCATACAGTAGAGTGACAACGGCGACGTCCCGTGCCGAAACCCAATCATTCGTTGATTGCAACTCAACCGTTTCGATCATGGCCCGGGCAGCGTCTTCGGCCAGCGGGCGGGGAAGCTTTTTGGTGAATTTCGGTGCACGCGTGGACAAAACAGCTGTGGGTTCGAACCCCTCGCGTTCAGCGAGCCAGCGGTAGAAGCTTTTGACAGCCGACAATTTGCGCGCCAGAGACCGCGCGCCAACGCCCGAGCTGCGCTGATCAGCCATCCATGCGCGCATGTCGGATACGGTGATCCGGGCCAGTGCGGCCAAACCCTGCCGTTCACTGTAGTGCAGGGTCATGAATGACAGGAATTCGGTGACATCACCACGATACGCGGTCTGCGTATTTTCCGACCGCCCCGCCAGCGCGCTCAGACCGTCCAGCCAGTTCTGTAACGCGTCGCGACAGGCGGGTGAGATCAGGCTCACGACAGCCAGTGGCGCATTGAACGTTCGAAGACGCCGGCAAAGAACGACAGAAGATCAGTGCCCAGCTGCGGCGAAAAGTGATTTCGGTCTTTTGCGCTCATGACGATCATTCCGGGCAGGCGGCCGTCGCCCAGGTCCAGCCGTAGGCAGGCTTCAGAGCGTAGATGCTCAGCTTTGGGCCCCAAAATTCTGTGCGTTGGGTGAAGGATCTCGCGCAAAACCACGTCACGGGCAGGGCCGCTGCGGTCGAAGGTCAGGTAATTGTCAACGAAACCGGGTTCGACAACCGAAAGCACTCCGCCCAATGTATTGATGGCCGGATCTTCCTGCGTTGCAGTCGACTCAAGAACCAGCGTGATCCGATCCACGCGCAGGATTTCAGCCACATCGGTTCCGAGGGTACGCAGGAAATCCTCAAACCCGGCGGGCTCCAGCAGGCGGATGATGGCGCGATGCACCTGATTTGTGCCTGCCAGATTCTCATAGGCTGCCGCAATGACGGACCGATGCGTGTCCTCAAGCCTGTCCAGGCGCGCCTCAAGCCGCTGCATGGCGATGCCGCGCAAATCGATGATGTTGTCGCCGCGCGCCTGTTCATTGGCCATCACAAGCGCCTGCATCAGGTCCTTGTCGTCCAGCACGGCGTCCGGTTCGGCCAGAATTGCGGCGCGCAAATTATCCTTGAGTTTCGTGTTGCTGCTCATGTCCCGCTCGGTCTTTTTTTGTTGAGGGGTTTATAACATGAGTTAGCGGAATTGCCTTGAAAAAAATGCAGAACCTGCGGGATTTCATATGAGCTGTGCTCAGTGGCTTCCGCCTGCGAAACCCTGATCTTTGATCAGGGCCTGGAAGTTGGGCCGAGCGCGGCACCTGACGGTGCCGCGCGGTCGCGCAAAAAGATCAGAGGATCTTCTGACCGGTCTTGGCCCAGTCGGCCAGAAAGGTTTCCAGGCCTTTGTCGGTCAGCGGATGGTCGGCCAGCTTCTTGATGACGGCGGGCGGAGCGGTGATCACGTCGGCACCGATACGGGCGCTGTCGGTGACATGGTTCACGGTGCGGATCGAAGCGGCCAGGATTTCAGTCTCAAAACCGTAGTTGTCATAAACCTGACGGATATCGGCGATCAGGTCCATGCCGTCGAGGTTGATGTCGTCCAGACGGCCGATGAAGGGAGAGATGAAAGTAGCGCCCGCTTTTGCGGCCAGAATGGCCTGGTTGGTCGAAAAGCACAGAGTTACGTTGACCATCTGACCTTCATCAGAAAGCGTCTTACAGGTCTTCAGGCCGGCCCAGGTCAGCGGCACCTTGACTGCGATGTTCGGAGCGATCTTGGCCAGCTTGCGGCCTTCGGCGATCATGTCGTCGGCCTCGGTGGCGACAACTTCGGCCGAGACGGGGCCGTCGACCAGATCACAGATTTCCTTGGTCACTTCCAGAATGTCACGACCCGACTTCAGGATCAGCGAGGGGTTGGTGGTCACACCGTCTACCATGCCCAGATCGTTCAGTTCGGCGATGGCGTCGATCTCGGCTGTGTCTACGAAGAATTTCATGAGGGCAGTCCTTTGATGGGTTGGCCTTGGTCGCCGATGCCTTTACCTCAAAGAGACCCATGCTGGAACCCCCTGCGAAGGATGTGCCGTGAGCGCTAACGGATTTTTCGACGAAGGAGAACTGGTTGCGGTGCTGACAACGCAACCGCTGGACCGGACGCTGGATTACAAGGCGCCCGAGGGCGGGTGTTTTCTTGGGGCTTATGTCGAGGTGCCGCTGGGGCCACGAAAAGTGCTGGGAGTTGTCTGGGGGCCGGGGCAGGGAGGGTTCGACCTTTCCAAGGCGCGATCGGTGATCCGGGTGCTTGAAGTCGCGCCGATGCGCGAAGAGATGCGGCTGTTTCTGGGGCGTGTCGCTGATTACACGCTGACGCCGATGCCCGCGATGCTGCGTTTGGCGACGCGCGCGCCGGGTTTGGGTGATCCGCCTTCGATGCGCAAGATTTACCGATTGGGCAATGGAGAACCTGATCGGATGACTGACGCGCGGACACGTGTGTTAGAGGTTCTTCGCGATTATGGCGGGTTGGCATTTACGCTGAAAGAACTTGCCGAACAGGCCGGGGTCACGTCATCGGTCGTCAAAGGGTTGGTCAAACAGGGTGCTGTAAGGGAAGAAGACAGCCCTCGTGACTTGCCTTATCCGCACCTTGACCCGGATTTGCCGGGCAAGGCGTTGACCGAAGATCAGGCCGCTGCGGTTGCAAAACTGCAGGAAGGCCAGCGGTCTGGGGATTACGGAACAACGTTGTTGAAGGGTGTCACTGGTTCGGGCAAGACTGAGGTGTATCTGGAAGCCGTGGCCGAAGCGCTACGCATGGGGCGGCAGGCGCTGGTGCTGCTGCCCGAGATTGCCCTGACTGCTGAATTTCTGACGCGGGTCGAAGCGCGATTCGGTGCGCGCCCGGCCGAGTGGCATTCCGGCGCGACCATGACCGAGCGTCGCCGGGTCTGGCGTATGGTCGGGCAGGGGGACGCGCAACTGGTCGTTGGGGCCCGGTCAGCTTTGTTCCTGCCGTTCCGCAATCTGGGGCTGGTTGTGGTCGATGAAGAACATGACACCTCATACAAGCAAGAGGACGGCGTCCACTACAGCGCGCGCGACATGGCCGTGCTGCGTTCGGCTATCTGTGGCGCGCGGGTCATCCTCGCGAGCGCAACGCCGTCGCTGGAAAGCTGGGCGAATGCAGAGGCGGGTAAATACGAACGGGTCGACCTGACCTCACGCTTTGGCGCGGCGGTTCTGCCCGAGATGAAGCCCATCGACATGCGAGCCGAGCAGATGCAGCCGGGGACGTGGATTTCTCCGTCGCTGCGACAGGCGGTGCGGCAGCGGATCGAGAAGGGCGAACAGTCGCTGCTGTTCATCAACCGCCGCGGCTATGCACCTGTAACTTTGTGCCGGGCCTGCGGAGAACAGATTGCCTGTGACCATTGTGATGCGCGGATGGTTGAACACCGGTTCTTGAAACGCCTGATGTGCCACCAATGCGGCGAGACCAAGCCGATGCCCGAGGCTTGCCCATCCTGCGGTGTCGAAGGAAAGTTGGCTCCTGTTGGGCCGGGGATCGAGCGTCTGGCAGAAGAGGCCGAAGCCACCTTCCCCGAAGCCAATATCGCGATGCTGAGTTCGGATTTATTTGGCTCGGCCAGGGCATTGAAGGCCAAGATCGAAGAGATTGCCGAAGGGGACGCGGATATTGTCATCGGCACGCAATTGGTGGCCAAAGGGCACAATTTCCCGAAACTTACATTGGTTGGTGTTATCGACGCGGATCTTAGTCTGCACGGGGCAGACCTGCGCGCCGCTGAACGAACCTTCCAATTGATGCGTCAGGTAGCGGGTCGTGCGGGGCGGGCGGATAAGCCGGGGCAGGCGCTGTTGCAGACATTCCAGCCCGAGCATCCTGTGATCCGGGCGATTCTGTCCGGTGATGAAGAAGGGTTCTGGAAGGCCGAAGCTGCGGGGCGGCAGGCCGCTGGAGTACCTCCCTACGGGCGTATGGCCGGGATTGTTCTGTCTGGCCCCGAAATTGGTCCGGTGTTCGACATTGGCAACGCAATGGCCCGCAACGATGCGCCATTGCGCGAAATTGGGGCACAGGTCTTCGGTCCCGCTCCGGCCCCGATTGCGCGGATCAGGGGCAGGCACCGTGTGAGATTGCTGGTCAAAGCCCCGAAAGGCGCACCTATTCAGGACGCGATCGCGCGCTGGATCGCGCCATTGCGCCTGAAGGGGGACCTGCGTTTGACAGTGGATATCGACCCGCAGAGTTTCTACTGAGCTCTGCATCAGCGCAGAGCGACTGTGCGCGCACGCCTTACCTCTCGCCAAAATCGGAAAATGGGCGTACAGGAGTCCCATGCTGAAACCAATGCCCCTCTCCGAGGCGCAGAGCCTTCCGTTCTGGCGCCGCCCTGTGACGCTCCTGTTCATGATGGCACTGACCATGCCCATCGCGTTCAACGGGTGGAGTGCGCTGTTGAACAACTTCGTCATCGAAGTGGCGAATTTCGATGGGGCGGATATCGGCTTGCTGCACACGGTGCGCGAAATCCCTGGATTCCTGGCGGTCGGTGTGATCGCGGTGATCATTTTCGTGCGCGAACAGGTGCTGGCGATGATCTCGCTGATGATGCTTGGCGTGGCCACTGCAGTGACGGCCTGGTTTCCCAGCCTTGGCGGGTTGCTGTTTGTCACCCTCTTCAGTTCGATCGGATTTCACTACTACGAAACGGTGAACCAGTCGCTGCAACTGCAATGGTTGCCCAAGGACCGCGCACCTCAGATTCTGGGATGGCTTGTGGCTATGGGGTCGGCAGCCACGGCGGTTGTGTATGGCTTGATTGTGCTGACATGGGACCGGTTTGACCTGTCGTATAATACTGTGTTCATGGCCGCCGGTGGCGTGACGGCACTATTGGCATTGTTCTGCCTGTTCGCCTATCCGCAGTTCGATTCTCCGACCCCGCAAACCAAAAAGCTGGTCCTGCGTCGCCGCTACTGGCTGTACTATGCGCTGCAATTCATGGCCGGAGCCCGCAGGCAGATCTTTGTCGTCTTCGCGGGCTTCATGATGGTCGAGAAATTCGGCTTTGAAGTCCACGAACTGACAAGCCTTTATCTGATCAACCTCATGATCAACATGGCGGCAGCACCGATGCTGGGCAAAGCTGTGTCCGTCTTCGGTGAGCGCCGAACACTGATTTTCGAGTATGCCGGTCTGGCGATCGTCTTTGCGGCCTATGGTGGCATCTACTGGTTTGGTTGGGGCGTGGTTCTGGCGGCGATCCTCTATGTCATCGACCATGTGCTGTTCGCTTTGGCATTGGCGCTTAAGACATACTTCCAGAAAATCGCGGACCCGGCGGATATCGCGCCAACTGCGGCCGTAGCCTTTACCATCAATCACATCGCCGCTGTGTTCCTGCCAGCGCTTCTGGGCCTGCTGTGGGTCGTTTCTCCCGGCGCGGTCTTTGCCTTGGCAGCCCTGATGGCAATCGTATCGTTGCTTCTGTCTCTGCTGATCCCGCGCCACCCCGAACCGGGCAATGAGACCATCCTTACGAAATACGCGCCTGCGCCTGCTGAATAAGCGCGAACGCTTGACCTTGGCGGGCCATCGCCATAGGCGCTGTATCAACTGATACAGGAGGCCCCCATGCCCACATTCACCGCGCTGACGACTCTGACCGGTAAGAAAGCCGCCGAAGGGCTGGGCGAAGCCATGGAGCGCCTGGACCCGGAACCCACCGGTGTGGGTGTCTTTGAGGTCGAAGATGGTTCGGGCCTGTGGGAAGTTGGCGGCTATTTTACCGAAACTCCGGACGAAACCGCACTGGCCGTTCTGGCGGCGGCGTTTGAAGCCAAGCCTTTTGTGGTGTCCGAATTGCCCGAAACGGACTGGGTCGCCCACGTGCGCCGCGAGCTGGCTCCGGTCGAGGCCGGGCGTTTCTTTGTCTATGGCGGCCACGATGCAGACAAACTGCCCGAGGGACGAATCCCTCTGTTGATCGAGGCCGCCATGGCCTTCGGCACCGGCCACCATGGTACGACATTGGGGTGTCTGAAAGCGTTGGACGGCCTTCTGAACGAAGGTTTCACGGCAAGCAAAGTGGCCGATATCGGCTGCGGTACAGCTGTTCTGGCCATGGCGGCTGCGCGGGTCTGGGAGGGTGAGATCATCGCCAGTGATATCGACGAGGTCGCTGTGGATGTTGCCGAAGCCAACCTGAAGGCCAACGGAATGTCCGGACAGGTCCGTTGCGTCGAAGCGGCGGGCTTCGACCATCCTGAACTGAACGCAATCGCGCCCTATGACCTGATTTTCGCGAACATCCTCAAAGGCCCGTTGGTGGCTTTGTCCCCCGAAATCGCCGCGAATCTGCGGGTTGGAGGCCGCGCAATTCTATCGGGAATCCTCAATGAGCAGGCCGATGATGTGATTTCGGTTTATTTACAAAACGGGTTCAATTTAGAGCAAAACGACCAAATTGGCGAATGGACGACGCTAGTCTTAAGCAAACAGGGCTAAAATTGGGCCTTTTGCAGGAGTTTTGTAGTGTTTTGCCTCGTTTTTGTCGCAATCTGTTTTTACCGTCATAACGTGGAATCGGGGGGCGGTTTTTGGAGGCTGCCATGACGGGAAAACAATTGGAGTTTGATCAGCGCGTTACGCGTCTGAACAAAAAACACGCAAAACTAAGCCGTGGCTATCGCGCGACGATGCGCAAAGACGGTCTTGTGGTCATGAAACCACAGAGGGTGAAATCTGCGCTTCCGGCGAAGGTTCTGCTGATGTGTCTGGTCGGATTGTTTGCGTTCAAGACATTTTTGCTGACCAGCCTCGGCTCATCCGGCTATCAGTACCGGGTTGACGCCTTGAACGAGGGTACGTCGGTCGAAAAAGCGGGCGCTTGGGTAATGCAGATCGATCCGGTCTCGCAAATGCTTTCCGAGCAGCTGACTAAGATTCTACCCTGAGTTTTGTGCAAGTGAACGAGAAACGCCGCGCATTCGGTGATGCGCGGCGTTCTACTTTGCCCCGAGGGAGGAGAGGGGCGTTAGAGTGGTGGTGTGTTCGTTCTTAACGACGACCTTCGGCCACGACGTCAATATCGCCACGGCACAGTCCGATATCTTCCAGCTCGCGGTCACTCAGACCGCTCAGCGTGTTGCGAGTCACGCGGGCGTCATTCCATTCGACAACGGCGTTAACGACCGATGCAAAATTTGCGCCGATACGGCCAACGAGGCCGAACGAGCCAGTGGTGGTGCGAGTGGTGTCCAGTGCAGCCATATCCTGTTTCCTTCTGGTTTAGGTTAACGTTCTGATCATTCGATCTGAGCGGCATCTAGTGACGCCAAACCGTCTGTGCAAGTGCGGAATTTGCAAATGTCCTATGCGTTTTTTGCAGGGCTCTGGGATCATTAAAATCCCTTAATTTATTGACCATTATCCGGAAATGAATCGTGTCGAATTCAGACTTTCTGCGGTCGCAAACTGACCGTTCTGTCGCGGGTGAAACAGGTCTGTCGTTTTCAGACATTTGGTCAATTCGCTTGGAAAATGTTCACGCTTCGTGCTAATCCGAAAGAAAGATCACAAAAAACCCGAGCAGGCCGAGGCAAAACATGCGGATTTTGGGCATTGATCCGGGGCTCAGGACCCTGGGGTGGGGCGTCATCGAATCGCATGGCAGCCGCCTGAGCCACGTTGCCAACGGGTTGTGCAAATCTGACGGGGACGATCTGGGCGAACGCTTGCTGTCGCTTCACAATCAAATCGTCGAAGTCATCGCCGAATACCAACCCGATCAGGCGGCCATTGAACAGACCTTTGTCAACAAAGACGGGGCTGGGACGCTGAAGCTGGGTCAGGCGCGCGGCGTCGCGTTGCTGACATTGGCGCAAGCAGGGCTGCCGGTAGGGGAGTATGCGCCCAACCGGGTCAAGAAAACGGTCGTGGGTGTTGGACACGCCGAGAAAGAGCAGGTTCTTCATATGGTCAAATTGCAATTGCCGGGCTGCCAGCCCAAGGGGGCCGATGCGGCGGATGCGCTGGCGATTGCCATCTGCCACTCCTACTACGGCGCGGCACCACAGGCGCGCATGAAAGAGGTGCGGGCATGATCGGAAAACTAACCGGGCGGCTGGACTACCGGGCCGCGGACCACGTGCTGATTGACGTGCGCGGAGTTGGTTATATCGTTTACTGCTCGGATCGGACGATGGCGGCGCTGCCGGGTGTGGGAGAGGCGGTCTCGATTTACACCGACATGGTCGTACGCGAGGACCTGATGCAGCTGTATGGCTTCCTGTCGCTGGTCGAAAAGGAATGGCATCGCCTGCTGTGCTCGGTTCAGGGCGTCGGGGCTAAGGTCTCGCTGGCCATCCTCAGCGCTTTGGGGCCGGACGGCGTCAGCCGAGCGATTGCGCTGGGTGACTGGGGCGCGGTCAAGGCGGCCAAAGGGGTAGGGCCAAAGACTGCTCAGCGGATCGTGCTGGACCTCAAGGACAAGGCGCCGGGTGTAATGGCGATGGGCGGAACCGTGACCGAGGCGATGGACGGCCCGGAATTGGAGGTCGTGGAATCGTCCGAACCTGCGCCTGCACCCAGACGGGCCGTAAGACCAGCCTCAGGGTCGGCAGCGGCCTCTGCCGGGGCATTGTCGGCCCTGTCCAATCTGGGGTATGGACCGTCCGAGGCAGCCTCGGCTGTCGCCGAAGCGGCGGCGAGTTTGCCTGATGCGGGTGAGTCGGATCTGATCCGCGCCGCTTTGAAACTGCTGGCTCCGAAAGGGTGACTGAATGGTAGATGCCGACCCCACCCTGCGCCCCGAGCCCATGCCCGAGGACAACGACCGCGCGCTTCGACCGCAAGGGCTGGACGAGTTCATTGGTCAAGCCGAGGCGCGCGCCAACCTGCGCATTTTCATCCAGTCCGCCCGTCAGCGGGGCGAGGCCATGGATCACACGTTGTTTCATGGCCCTCCGGGCTTGGGTAAGACGACGCTGGCGCAGATCATGGCACGCGAGTTGGGGGTGAATTTCCGCATGACCTCGGGGCCGGTTTTGGCCAAGGCGGGGGATCTGGCTGCGATCCTGACCAATCTGGAATCGCGGGATGTGCTGTTTATCGACGAGATTCACCGCCTGAACCCGGCGGTGGAAGAAGTCCTGTACCCGGCGATGGAAGATTTCGAACTCGATCTGGTGATCGGTGAAGGCCCTGCGGCGCGGACAGTGCGGATAGAGTTGCAGCCGTTCACATTGGTCGGCGCAACGACCCGGATGGGTCTGCTGACGACCCCATTGCGCGACCGGTTCGGTATTCCAACGCGGCTGCAGTTTTATACGGTCGACGAATTGCACGAGATTGTCACCCGCAACGCGCGCAAGCTGGGCGCACCTGCCGATGACGAAGGTGCCCGTGAAATCGCGCGCCGTTCCCGCGGGACTCCACGGATTGCGGGACGGCTGCTGCGCCGGGTGGTGGACTTTGCCATAGTCGAAGGCGACGGACGGATCACTCGCGAATTGGCGGATGGCGCGCTTACGCGGTTGGGAGTCGATAACTTGGGGCTGGATGGCGCTGACCGTCGATACCTCAAACTGATTGCCGAAAACTATGCCGGTGGTCCGGTTGGGATTGAAACCCTGTCTGCGGCCCTTTCGGAAAGTCGGGATTCGCTGGAAGAGGTGATCGAGCCTTATCTGTTGCAGCAGGGTCTGATTCAGCGAACACCGCGCGGGCGGATGTTGGCGCAGAAGGCGTGGACGCATCTGGGTATGGCCGCGCCACGTGGGCAAAGTGATCTGTTTGGTTGAAGCCGGGCAGCGAAGATTTTATGCCTTCGGCGAGAGCACTTGCAAAAAGATGAAGGACTGCGCGTGACACCGGACGAGATTCAGGCCCTGTTTACCCGTGAAAGTGGTGAGTTCCTTTTCGCGCGCTGGGGTCGCCCTATCGTGCCGATCGTTTTTGGTGTCGATGACGAGACGCTGGCGACCGTGAAAGGTGCCTTCGAGGCGGTCGTGTCTTTGGCCGATCACAAGATGGCCGAGACCGATCCCGAACTGGGTGCGAATTGCATGGTATTCTTTTTCCGTGACTGGAAAGAGCTCTTGGAGGTTCCCGATCTGGATCGGTTGGTTCCTGATCTGGGCCCGTTGGTTGATCGATTGATCGCAGCGGACGCCAACCAGTACCGCGTTTTCCGGTTTGAGGAAGATGGCGCGATCCGCGCAGCCTTTGTGTTTCTGCGAATGGACAAGGAATTGTCCAAAGTCCCGGCCGAGACCTTGGCGCTTAGCCAAGTGGTGCAGACCGTCCTGCTGTGGTCCGATACGGCCTTCCGCACGAAATCTCCGCTTGCGGTTGCCGGTGGTTCGACGATCCTGCGCCCGGACATCGCGGGGTTGATCCGTGCGGCCTATGATCCGGTGCTGCCGGGGGCGGCGCAAGATGCCTCTCATGCGCTACGCTTGTTTGCGAGACTGCATCAGCCTCAATGAGGTTCCTGAGCCAAATCATTGGGCGCTGACGCTGCTCCGGTGAAAGGCATTCAACAGGTCGCTGCCTGTGTCGAAATAGGCATCATCCCCCACCATAGCGGTGATGCCGTACCGGTTCAGCTCTGACCGGACATGCGGTTCGATGAGCAGAAAGACCAGCTTTATGTTCTTCGCTTGTAGCAACTTCTGCACGTTGCGTAGCGTATACCCGGCGGTGAAATCCACGTCGTCGATGGCTGAGGCCTCTATGCAGAACCACTGCACTTCGGTTTCGGAATCCCGAGTGATTGCCGTGATCTCATCCGAAAGCCGTTGCGTGTTTGCGTAATACAGGCTGTGAGAAAAGCGATAGATGACCAGGCCGGGTTCGAACTGGTTTGGCGTTGAAATGGGTTTGGAATGCCATCCGCCGTCGTCGTTTTTGACGATCACCGAGTTCTTGGGGTGATATCCGCGGCGGGTATGGTCGATCAGCGACAGAACCATCGCAAAGATGATGCCCTGTTCCACGCCCACAAAGACCACCACGGCCGCGGTCGCAACAGCGATCCAGAATTCGGACCGGGCTTGTTTGTAAATCGCGGTCAAGCCTTTCAGATCGATCAGCTTGACACCAATCAGAAAAACGACGGCGGACAGCGCCGCGTTTGGCAGGTAAGCCAGCGGGCCGGTAAGGAACAGGATTACCACTAGAACAATCAAAACCGTTGTTAGCTGAGCGACCTGACTGCGCCCCCCCGCGCTCGCCACCATCTCGGTTTTGGTGGGGCTGCCGTTGACCACAAATGTCCCCGTAAATGCGGCACCCAGATTGGCGAGGCCCAACCCCACGAGATCGGTGTTCTCGCTGAATTTCTCTTCATACCGCGCGGCATAGGCCCGCGAAGTTGCGGCGCTTTGCGCAAGGATTACAACGAAGATGGACAACGCGGTGGGCAGCAACTGTTTGAACAAGTTCCAACTCCAGTCCACATCCGGTATCGAAAATGCGGGCAGGCCACTGGGAACCGCGCCCAGAATGGCGATGCCCGACTCGGTGAACTGAAAGGCCCAGCTGCAAGCGATCACCCCCAAAATGGCGAATAGCGGGCCGGGCAGTTTGGGGGAAACCCTTCTGCACCCGACAACTACTGCCAAAACAGCCAGCGATACAACCAATGTTGGCCAGCTTGTCTGATCCATGTTCAGGATCGTCTCTTTCAGCTTGGCGATTGTTCCGTGGCCTTCGGTCTTGATCCCCAGAAGGCCGGGGATCTCTCCGGTTGCGACCTGAATGCCTACGCCGGTCAAAAAGCCGACCAGCACTGTCCGGGACAGGAAGTCGGCCAGAAACCCAAGGCCGATGATGCGCGCTGCAATCAGCAGGACTGCTGCCATGAGGGCCAGAAGTGATGCTAGTGCCAAGTATTCCGACGACCCGGAAACGGCCATTCCCGCAAGCGCCGAGGCAGTGATCGCGGCTGTTGCCGAATCTGCGCCGACCACCAGATGGCGGGAGGACCCGAACAGCGCGAACAGGGCCATCGGGATGAGAATGGTGTACAGGCCCGTCACAACAGGTGTGCCTGCGATCTTGGTATAGCCCATGACTTCAGGGATCGCGAGACAGGCAAAGGTCAGACCGGCCAGGACTTCCGCCGGCAGGCTGGCGCGATTGAGCGGCAAGACGCCCCGAAGGATCGGAAGAGCGAATTTTCTCTCTTCTGTGTTGGGCTTAGCCATTCGGTCACCAGTCGATTTCACGTCAGTTGTCAGAAAGACTAATCGGCAAATTTCAATATATCGATAGTGAGCATCCGATGATTCCAAATTTGTCCCCACGAGGGGATTGCAGGAACAGCGGCAAGCATGCATCTGTGTCTGGGAAAGGTTTGCCCGAAACTTAACGTATTGATGCCAATTGAAAGACCGGACCTGATATCATGGCCAATGAAGTCAACGCCCCTCACAAGCATGTCTTTCCGATCCGGGTCTATTACGAAGATACCGACATGGGCGGTGTCGTCTATCACGCAAACTACCTAAAATTCATCGAACGCGCGCGATCGGACTATGTCCGTCGTCTGGGAAATGATCAGAACGCGATGCGGGACGGTGGGATCGTATGGGTCGTGCGCCGGATTGAGGCAGACTACCTGTCGCCGGCGAAGTTTGACGATGAACTGATCGTTGAAACCTGGCTTTCCTCGATTTCCGGGGTCCGTTTGACCATGGGGCAGCTTGTAAAGCGCGGCGAGACCGAGGTTTTTAGGGCCTCGGTGACTGCGGTTTGCATGAATGCGCAGGGCAAACCAGTGCGTCTTCCGGCAGAGATTCGCGCATTGATGTAACAATTTGTCGGTCCGGGGTGGTTATGTTGGCTTTTCGTAACCAACTGCGTTAGCGTTTGGCAAAACAAGGCCAAACGAACGGCCGTCAGGCAAAACAAAGAGCAGGTTCATGGAAGCTGAAACGCTGGCGCTGGCGCAGGAGATCGATTTCTCCATGTGGGGGCTGTATGCCCGCGCGACCTTTATCGTCAAACTGGTGATGTTGATGCTGGTTGGCGCATCCATCTGGTCTTGGGCGATCATCATTCAGAAACTGATCAACTATCGCGCCGCCCGCCGCGAGGCGCAGGTGTTTGATGAATCCTTCTGGTCGGGCAATCCGCTGGACGAGCTGTTCGAACATATCGGCACGCAACCCGATGGCAGTTCCGAGAAGATATTCGCCGCCGGTATGATTGAGTGGCGCAGGTCGCATCGAACCGATGGTGGCCTGATCGCAGGTGCCACGGCGCGGATCGACCGCTCGATGGATGTGGCAATCGCCAAAGAAGCTGAGACGCTGCAAAAGGGTTTACCCATCCTGGCAACGGTCGGGTCGACGGCCCCGTTTATCGGCCTGTTCGGTACCGTGTGGGGCATCATGAATGCTTTTATCGAGATTGCCGAACAGCAGAACACGAACCTGGCGGTTGTTGCCCCCGGTATTGCCGAGGCTCTGTTGGCCACGGGGCTGGGCCTGTTGGCCGCGATCCCGGCGGTGATTTTCTACAACAAGCTCAGCGCGGACAGTGACCGGATCGTCGGCGGCTATGAAGCCTTTGCCGACGAATTCGCGACCATCCTGTCGCGCCAGTTGGACAGCTGACATGGGTGCGGCGGTTCAGCAATCCTCAGGCGGGAACGGTCGCAGACGTGGGCGTCGGCGCGGCCGCGCGCAGCCGATGGCCGAGATCAACGTGACACCGTTTGTGGATGTCATGCTGGTGCTGCTGATCATCTTTATGGTCGCGGCGCCGCTGCTGACAGTTGGTGTGCCGGTGGATTTGCCCAAAACGGCCGCAAGCGCCTTGCCGGGCGACAACGAAGAGCCTTTGACCGTGACTTTGACAGCCGACGGACGGGTGCAAATTCAGACCACGGATGTTGTGCGCGAAGAGTTGATTGGTAAACTGCGCGCCATTGCGGCAGAGCGCAGCAGCGACCGTGTGTTCCTGCGGGCCGATGGTGCCATCCCCTATGCGCAGGTGATGCAGATCATGGGCGCGCTGAACGCAGGTGGGTTTTCCAATGTGGGGCTTGTGACAGACACCGGCGGCCCGTCATTGGACGAAGGTGGAGAGTGAGGCCGCGCGGTGGATACCGGCACCAAGATCTCGGCAATTGCCCATGTCAGTTTGATTTCATGGGCTCTGTTTGGCGGCACCTTCAGGTCCGAACCATTGCCTATGCCTGTGCAGGATATTTCCGTGATTACGGCTGAGCAGTTCGCGGCGATGACCGCGCAGCGCGAAGCGCCGGAGGTTCCCACGCCTGCGGCCTTGCAACAGCCTGAGGCACCTGAGGAAGAGATCCCGACACCTGAACCTGTGGAAGAGGAACCTCCGACACCAGAGGTGTCCGAGCCAATTGAACCCGAACCGGAACAACAGCCCGAGGCGGTCGCGCCACCGCCCGAGCCGATCGTGATCGAGCAACCTCCGGCGCTTGAGACGCCTGAACCGGAAGCCGTTGTTTTGCCGGTGCCACCGGGGCCCGAAGCGCAGCCACGTCCTGCGGATAAAGTCGCGCCGGAACCCGTTGCTCCGCCACCGCCCGAGGCAGCGCCGGATGACATCGAGTCACCGGCTGTTTCGCTGGACGAGGGGGCCGAGACTCAGCAAGAGCAGCAAGATCAGACTGCTCCGGAAGAAGCGACAGACGAAATCGTGACCGAGGCGGAAGAGGCCAAGGAATATGCGCCACGCAGTTCTCCACGCCCGCTGGTGCGGCCGAACCGGCCGACGCCTCCGGCACAGCCCGAAGTGGCCGAGGTTGAGGAGCCATCGCGGCCGGAACCTGCGCCAAGCGACGAGGCCGCCATTAACGATGCGCTGGCAGAAGCATTGCAGCAAAGCAGTGAACCGTCAGGCCCACCCCTGACCGCTGGTGAGAAAGATGCCATGCGATTGGCTGTGTCGCAGTGCTGGAATGTCGGCTCGTTGTCCACGGATGCGTTGCAAACGGTTGTGGTCGTTGGGTTTTCACTGACGCCAGACGGCAAGGTGATCGGGGGCAGCCTGCGGATGTTGGACAGTTCCGGCGGGACTGCGACGTCGGCCAAACAAGCCTATGACGCCGCCCGGCGAGCGATTTTGCGCTGTGGGGCCAAAGGATACACCCTGCCTGCTGACAAATACGATCAATGGCGGGATATTGAGATTACATTCAATCCCGAGAGGATGCGGATCAAATGATTAGATTTCTGACCAGCCTGTTGCTTGGCCTGACAATTTTGGCAGCGCCGGTGCATGCCCAAAGCGGACCGCTGCGGCTGGAACTGGATCAGGGTATCATCGAACCCTTGCCCTTTGCCGTGCCGAACTTCGTGCCCGATGGGCCAGCGGCCACGCAATATGCCAACGACATCTCACGTGTTGTCGCCGCCGATCTGACCGGAACCGGGTTGTTCCGAGAAATCTCGTCAGATGCGTTCATCAGCCGGGTCAGCAGTTTCGATGCCCCGGTGCAGTTTGCAGACTGGAAAGCGATCAACGCCGAAGCCTTGGTGACCGGGGCCGTGAATGTCTCGGGCAAGCGCTTGACGGTGCGGTTCCGGGTTTGGGATGTGTTCTCGGGCCAGGAATTGGGTAACGGTCTGCAGTTTTCCGGCACAACGGATGGATGGCGTCGCATGGCGCACAAAGTGGCCGATCAGGTCTATAGC
Source organism: Ruegeria sp. CE8 (assembly GCF_056537465.1). Taxonomy (NCBI): domain Bacteria; kingdom Pseudomonadati; phylum Pseudomonadota; class Alphaproteobacteria; order Rhodobacterales; family Roseobacteraceae; genus Ruegeria; species Ruegeria sp. CE8. The sequence goes on along the minus strand of NZ_JBQFRP010000005.1, from coordinate 141,771 downwards.
CGCGTGACCGGCGAGGGCGGGTATTTCGACAGCCGCGTGGCGTTTGTCTCGGAAAGCGGGCCCAAGGATCAGCGCCTGAAGCGACTGGCCATCATGGATTATGATGGGGCAAACGTTCAGTATCTGACCGATAGCTCTGCGATCGTTCTGGCGCCGCGCTTTTCTCCCTCTGGTGATCGTTTGCTCTATACCAGCTATGAAACGGGGCAGCCGCGTATCTATGTTCTGGACGTTGATCGCGTCAAACGGACCGAGTTGAAGACACAGGACGGCACGATGAGCTTTTCTCCGCGCTTTTCGCCCGATGGTCGTTCGATTGTTTACTCGTTGATTCAGGGCGGCAATACCGACCTTTGGAAAATGGACCTGGCTTCGGGCCAAAGCGTGCGCCTGACCAACACTCCGGCGATTGAAACCGCGCCCAGCTATTCGCCGGACGGCTCGCAGATCGTGTTTGAAAGCGATCGCTCGGGTACGCCGCAGCTGTACATTATGCCCGCAAATGGCGGAGAGGCGACTCGGATCAGCTTCGGACAGGGGCGCTATGGTACGCCGGTCTGGTCGCCGCGTGGTGACTTGATTGCCTTTACCAAGCAGAACAAGGGTCGGTTCCATATCGGGGTCATGCGCACGGACGGCAGCGAGGAACGCCTTTTGACCTCGTCCTTTTTGGACGAAGGGCCGACATGGTCTCCAAACGGGCGTGTCATCATGTTCACGCGCGAGTCGCAGGGCGCAAGCGGTCGGGCGACGCTGTATTCAGTGGATATCTCGGGCCGGAACCTGCGCCCGGTCCGCACGCCAGACGGGGGCAGCGACCCATCCTGGGGGCCATTGCAGAAGTGATCATTGCAGGGGGTTGGAAAAGTTCACAAATTTCCTGCACTGTGATAACAGAGACGGCAATAAAGCGATAAAACGACGAGGCACCTGAAATGAATGTATTGGGCAAAGTCTTAGCATTGGGCGCGCTGGGCATTATGGCCGCCTGCACTAACAATGATCCGTCCGGATTGGGGGGAGGCGCAGGTGGTAACGGTTCGATCGTACCTGGATCGCCCAGCGACCCACGCTCACCGGCCTATTTCCAGCAGACCGTGGGCGACCGCGTGTTGTTCGAAGTGGACCAGTCGACGCTGACGGCGCAGGCGCAGACCGTGTTGCAGGGGCAGGCGGATTGGTTGCTGGCCAACACGGATTTTGTGGCCACGATCGAAGGGCATGCGGACGAACAAGGCACCCGCGAATACAACCTTGCGCTGGGCGCGCGTCGGGCAAACGCAGCGCGTGAGTTCCTGATTTCGCGTGGGGTCGCAGGGAACCGACTGACGACCGTCAGCTACGGCAAGGAGCGCCCGATCGAAATTTGCAGCACCGAGGAATGCTATTCCAAAAACCGCCGCGCGGTGACGGTGCTGACCGGTTCAACCTTGGGGTAAGACAATGCGAATTGCAGGATGGGTACTGGCCGCGGTCGTAGCGACCGTAGGGGTCGCCAATGCACAGGATCAGCAGACCCTGGCGGACATTCGTCAGGAATTGACAGTGCTGCACGTGGAAATTCAGCGCCTGAAGCGCGAGTTTTCGACCACCGGGTCCCCGGCACCCAACCTGTCCGGCAGTTCCGTTCTGGAACGGGTCGATGCCATTGAGGCCGAGTTGCAGCGCCTTACACGGCAGACAGAACAGTTGAACCAGCGTGTTCAGAACATCGTCACAGACGGGACCAACCGGATCGGTGATCTCGAATTCCGGCTGGTCGAGCTGGAAGGTGGTGATCTTAGCACGCTTGGGGAAACCTCGACACTGGGTGGAGAGACTGAAGTCACTGCTGCAGCGCCGGCCACACCATCCGCGCCGCCAGTAACCGATCCGGGCGAACTTGCGGTTGGCGAGCGGGCCGATTTTGACGCCGCATCCCAAGCCCTCGCGGATGGCAACTTTCAGGCCGCCGCCGAACAGTTTGCCACGTTCGAAACTTCGTATCCCGGCAGCCCCTTGGCGCCCGAAGCCAACCTGAAACGGGGGCAGGCACTTGTTGGCCTGGGTGACACTCGCGAGGCGGCGCGTGCCTTCCTGGCCAGCTTCACCGGTGATTCCGAAGGCGCATTTGCCCCCGAAGCGTTGTTTGAACTTGGTGCGGCACTTGGACGCCTGGGTCAGACCGACCAGGCCTGCATTACCCTCAGCGAGGTGGGCGTCCGTTTCCCGAGCACAACCTCGGCAACGAGTGCCACTCAGGAAATGGCGTCGCTGGGCTGTTCTTGACGGGACATGAAGACAAATTTCGCGCCGATATCCGGGCGCGGTTGCCTGAAAACCTGCCAGCCCGTCTGGGCGTGGCGGTATCCGGTGGGGGCGACTCGGTTGCCCTGCTTTTGCTTTTGAACGAGATCGCTCAGAGCGAGAAGGTAGAACTGTTTGCTGCAACGGTTGACCATCGGTTGCGTCCTGATTCAGCCGCTGAAGCTGACAAAGTGAGTAAACTCGCTGCGCGTTTGGGCATTCCGCATCAAACGCTGGTCTGGGATGGCTGGACCGGTGACGGAAACTTGCAGGATCAGGCCCGGCAGGCGCGCTACCATTTGTTGACCGAATGGGCGCGGCGCAACGCCATCAACGCGATTGCCCTTGGCCATACGGCAGACGATCAGGCCGAAACGTTTCTGATGCGTCTGGGTCGAGCAGCAGGCGTTACGGGGCTAGCGGGGATGCCTGCCGCCCGCGATCAAGATGGTGTGACCCTGCTGCGTCCGATGCTGAAGATCACCCGAAAACAACTGCGCGACTATCTGGCGGAAAAGGGCGTGGAGTGGATCGAGGACCCTTCGAATCACGATCTTCGGTTCGACCGGATCAAAGCGCGACAGGCGTTGTCCGGCCTCGAAGGATTGGGCATTACAGCCGGATCTCTGACGCGCGTTTCTGAAAACCTTGCACAAGCGCGTGAGGCATTGGCGCGCTATACGCAGGAATCCGCCCGCAAAATTGCCATGGTTGACGCTGGCGATATTTGCTTGGACCGACGCGGGGTTCAGGCCCTGCCACAGGAGATTAAGCGCCGGATTCTGGTCGGCTGCGTCGCTTGGATCGCGGGTGTAGGGTATCCGCCGCGCCAAACCACAGTGGAACAGGCTCTGAAAGCGATTGATGAGGGCACGAGAACCTCAATTGGTGGCTGCCTGCTGATCCCTAAAGGCAATAAGATGTGGATTTGCAGAGAGCTAAACGCGGTACTGGGCAAATCCGTAAACCCTGGCGAGTTGTGGGACAAGCGCTGGATTCTGTCGGGGCCGACCGTTGCTGGGGCCGAAATTCGCCCATTGGGAGATAAAGGATTGCCAAAGGTTCCGGATTGGCGGGAATTGGGCAAACCTCGCGCCGCATTGCTGGCCTCACCAGCTGTTTGGATCGGGGACGATCTGCTTGCCGCACCTCTTGCAGGGTTTGCCAATGGTTGGACCGCCGAATTCGCCCCGGAAACGCCCGAGTTTCACTCTTCTCTTTTATCGCATTGAACCTGCTTGAATCATCTCTATTTTATAGAGCAACCCGGCAGATCCCCATCTGCCGAAATCTTTTGGGAGATTTTCCTTGGGCAACGCTCGTAACATCGCCTTCTGGGTCGTTCTGTTTCTGCTGATCCTTGCACTGTTCAATCTGTTCAGTGGGCCAGGCGGAACGCTTCAGAATAACGAAAGAACCTATTCCGATTTTGTCACTGCGGTTGAAAGCGGCGAAGTCAAGAACGTGACGCTGGATGGCGAGCAGATTCGCTATACCACTCAAAGCGGCGCGAACTACGTCACCATCAAACCCGGTGATGCCGAAGTCACCAAACTGCTGATCGACGAGAACATCCCAGTTCGCGCCGAAAAGCAGCAGCAGTCCGGCTTCCAGTCCTTCCTGATCACTCTGTTGCCCTTCCTGTTGCTGATCGGCGTTTGGGTCTATTTCATGAACCGGATGCAGGGCGGCGGCAAAGGTGGAGCGATGGGTTTTGGCAAGTCCAAGGCCAAGATGCTGACCGAAAAGCACGGCCGCGTGACATTTGACGACGTTGCAGGCATCGATGAAGCCAAGGAAGAACTGGAAGAGATCGTGGAATTCCTGCGCAACCCGCAGAAGTTCAGCCGTCTGGGCGGTAAGATCCCGAAAGGCGCACTGCTGGTTGGCCCTCCGGGTACTGGTAAAACGCTGCTGGCGCGTGCCATCGCGGGTGAGGCGGGTGTGCCGTTCTTCACCATCTCGGGTTCTGACTTCGTTGAGATGTTCGTTGGTGTTGGTGCATCCCGTGTGCGCGACATGTTCGAGCAGGCCAAAAAGAACGCGCCTTGCATCGTGTTCATCGACGAGATCGACGCCGTGGGTCGCCATCGTGGTGCCGGTTATGGCGGCGGCAACGATGAACGCGAACAGACGCTCAACCAGTTGCTGGTTGAAATGGACGGGTTCGAGGCCAATGAGGGCGTGATCATTCTGGCGGCCACCAACCGTAAGGATGTTCTGGACCCCGCGCTGCTGCGTCCGGGCCGTTTCGACCGCAACGTCACCGTTGGCAACCCCGACATCAAAGGCCGCGAGAAGATCCTGGGCGTGCACGCGCGCAAGACACCTCTGGGCCCCGATGTCGATCTGCGCATCATCGCGCGGGGTACGCCAGGCTTCTCGGGTGCTGATCTGGCAAACCTCGTGAACGAGGCGGCGCTGATGGCTGCGCGTGTGGGTCGCCGCTTTGTCACCATGGAAGACTTCGAGAACGCCAAGGACAAGGTGATGATGGGGGCCGAGCGCCGCTCGATGGTGCTGACCCAGGATCAGAAGGAAAAGACCGCCTATCATGAGGCAGGCCACGCCGTCGTCGGTCTGGAGCTGCCGCTGTGCGATCCGGTCTACAAGGCAACTATTATTCCGCGCGGTGGTGCACTTGGTATGGTTGTCTCTTTGCCGGAAATGGACCGTCTGAACTATCACCGTGATGAGTGTGAGCAGAAGCTGGCAATGACCATGGCTGGTAAGGCTGCCGAGGTCATCAAATACGGTGAAGATCACGTTTCGAACGGTCCGGCCGGTGATATCATGCAGGCAAGCCAATTGGCGCGTGCCATGGTGATGCGCTGGGGTATGTCGGACAAGGTCGGTAACATTGATTATGCCGAAGCCCACGAAGGCTATCAGGGCAACACCGCTGGATTCTCGGTTTCGGCACATACGAAAGAGCTGATCGAGGAAGAGGTGAAACGCTTGATCCAGCAGGGTTACGAGCGTGCGCACAAAATCCTGACCGAAAAGAACGAGGAATGGGAGCGTCTGGCGCAAGGTCTGCTGGAATACGAAACCCTGACCGGGGACGAGATCAAGCGCGTCATGAATGGCGACTCGCCGAATGAAGGCGATGACGAAGGCGACAGCCCGGATGAAGGCAACGCGCCCAGCGTCACCGCGATACCCAAGACCAAGGTCAAGAAAACCCCGCCTGAGGGCGGGATGGAGCCGGAACCTTCGGCTTAAGAGAACAAGACCCGGGCATTGTCCCGGGTCTTTATTTTGGGCCTTTTCATTTCGCACCGGCTGGCCTCTATTGCTTTTTAATAAGCATTTTAAAAGGGGCTTTTGATGCCGGTATTGCGCGAAACAGAATTCACGGGTGAAGTTGTCTGGCTGGGGCATGTACCTGACGGCGACTCGATCCGCGCCAAGGCTGTCGAATCCTTGGATCTGGACTTCGCAGGCGAGAAAGGTACGCGACACGAGGGTGTTAATCGAGCCTCCTGTGTCAGGGTCAAGAACCTGTATCCTCAGGGGACTGAAATCCGTAATGTCCGCCAGTTGTCGATCCTGTCCGCAGAAGAGATGGATGACACGGCCAAAGAGATGGGGCTGGATCGTCTCGATCCCTCCTTCCTGGGGGTCAGCATTCTGTTGCGGGGTATTCCCGATTTCACGCATATCCCTCCAGCTTCGCGTCTGCAGGTCCGCGATGGCGTGACGATTACAGTGGATATGGAAAACCGCCCTTGCGTCATCCCCGGACGTGAGATCGAGGCGGATCAGCCGGGTTACGGCGCGTCCTTCAAGCCTGCGGCAAAGGGTCGTCGGGGTGTGACGGCGTGGGTGGAACGCCCCGGACAGCTGCGGCTGGGGGATCGGATGACGTTGTTCGTACCGGATCAAAGAGCCTGGGCGCCATAGAGGCCAACCGTTTCCGATTTGAAACCGGCGAATTGACGCTACGCCGTTTCATGGCGTGATTATGTCGGAATCTATATCCATCGCGATTGTACACAACGGTATGGATTGGCCAGCATCGGCCCATCTGCGCCGGTTTGCACGGTATTCAATCAGGGATATTGCCCAATGAGCTACAAATCCGACATCGAAATCGCTCGTGAAGCGAACAAGAAGCCGATTCAGGAAATCGGCGCAAAGCTGGGCATCTCCAGCGACGATCTGCTGCCTTACGGCCACGACAAGGCGAAGGTCAGCCAGGACTTCATCAACTCGGTTCAGGACCGCGAAGACGGCAAACTGATCCTGGTCACCGCGATCAACCCGACTCCTGCGGGTGAAGGTAAAACCACTACCACTGTGGGTCTGGGCGATGGCCTGAACCGCATCGGCAAAAACGCGATGATCTGTATCCGTGAAGCATCGCTTGGCCCGAACTTCGGTATGAAGGGCGGCGCAGCAGGTGGCGGTTACGCGCAGGTTGTTCCGATGGAAGAGATGAACCTGCACTTCACCGGCGACTTCCACGCGATCACCTCGGCCCACTCGCTGCTGTCGGCGATGATCGACAACCACATCTACTGGGGCAACGAGTGCGAGATCGACATGCGTCGCGTCGTGTGGCGTCGTGTCGTCGACATGAACGACCGCGCCCTGCGTCAGATCACCTGCTCGCTGGGCGGTGTCTCGAACGGTTTCCCACGCGAAGCGGGATATGACATCACCGTGGCCTCCGAAGTTATGGCGATCCTCTGCCTGGCGAACGACCTGAAAGACCTGGAAAAGCGTCTGGGCGACATCATCGTGGCCTATCGCCGCGACAAGACCCCGGTCTACTGCCGCGACATCAAAGCCGAAGGCGCAATGACCGTTCTGCTGAAAGATGCCATGCAGCCGAACCTGGTACAGACGCTTGAAAACAACCCGGCATTTGTCCACGGTGGGCCGTTCGCGAACATCGCACACGGCTGTAACTCGGTCATCGCGACCAAGACCGCTCTGAAAGTTGCCGACTATGTCGTGACCGAAGCGGGCTTTGGTGCCGACCTGGGTGCCGAGAAGTTCATGAACATCAAGTGCCGTAAGGCGGGCATCGCACCGTCGGCTGTGGTTCTGGTTGCCACCGTGCGCGCGATGAAGATGAACGGCGGCGTTGCCAAAGCCGATCTGGGCGCGGAAAACGTTGATGCAGTTCAGTCGGGCTGTGCCAACCTGGGCCGCCACATTGAAAACGTTAAGTCCTTTGGCGTTCCGGTCGTCGTCGCAATCAACCACTTCGTAACCGATACCGATGACGAAGTTCAGGCCGTCAAAGACTACTGTGCCGAGCACGGTGTCGAGGCGATCTTGTCCCGTCACTGGGAATTGGGTTCGGATGGCTCTGCGCCTCTGGCTGAGAAAGTTGTGGAAATCGTCGAAAATGGTGCTGCGAACTTCTCGCCGATCTACCCCGACGACATGCCGCTGTTCCAGAAGATCGAAACAATCGCCAAGCGCATCTACCGCGCTGACGAGGTTTTGGCCGACAACAAAATCCGCAACCAGCTGCGCGAGTGGGAAGAAGCGGGCTATGGTAACCTGCCGGTCTGCATGGCGAAGACCCAGTACTCGTTCTCGACTGACCCGACCCTGCGCGGCGCGCCGACCGGCCACTCGGTTCCGGTACGCGAAGTTCGCCTGTCCGCAGGTGCCGGTTTCATCGTGGTTGTCTGCGGTGAGATCATGACCATGCCTGGTCTGCCGCGCAAACCGGCTGCGGAAACCATCTGCCTCAATGACGCAGGTGAGATCGAGGGCTTGTTCTAAGCCGCCGAATAGGACATCTCGTGGTCCGGGGAATCCCCCGGGCCATGAGGAGACGAACATGCCCACTCTGACACCGCCGCAAGACTGCCAATCGATGCAGGAATTGCGGCCTCAGATCGACAAGCTGGACCGCCAACTGATCGAAATGTTGGTGACGCGTGCAAGTTACATTGACCGCGCGTCTGAGCTGAAGCCGGGCGAGGGCTTGCCTGCTCGAATCCCGGATCGTGTCGAAGAAGTGGTGCAGCGCGTGCGCACAAGTTCAGCTGAGCTGGGAATGGACCCGGACCTTGCTGAACAGTTGTGGCGCATATTGATTGACTGGTCGATTGCCCGCGAAGAGCGTGTACTCGGCCCAGACTGAATGACCGGGCGCCCCATGCGCCCGATCCGTTTTTGAAAGAAGGGATCAAAGGATGGTAGCGCAGGTTATCGATGGGAAGGCCTTTGCCGCCAAGGTGCGCGGGCAGGTTGCCGATCAGGTTGCAAAGCTGAAAGAAGAAAACGGCATCACCCCCGGTCTGGCGGTGGTTCTGGTGGGCGAGGACCCAGCGAGCCAGGTCTATGTCCGCTCCAAGGGCAAGATGACCATCGAGGTCGGTATGAACTCGTACGAGCACAAGCTGGAGGTCGACACTTCCGAAGAGGACTTGCTGGCGCTGATCGATAAGCTGAACAACGATCCGGCGGTGCATGGCATTCTGGTGCAGTTGCCGCTGCCCAAGCACCTGAACGAAGATCTGGTGATCAATTCGATTGATCCGGCCAAGGACGTTGATGGTTTCCACATCTCGAACGTGGGTCTGCTGGGCACCGGTCAGAAGTCGATGGTGCCTTGCACTCCGCTGGGTTGCCTGATGATGCTGCGTGATCACCACGGCTCGTTGTCGGGTATGGATGCCGTTGTAATTGGCCGCTCGAACATCGTGGGCAAGCCGATGGCGCAACTGTTGCTGGGTGATAGCTGCACCGTGACCATCGCACACAGCCGCACCAAGGACCTGCCTGAGGTTGTACGGCGCGCGGACATCGTGGTTGCCGCCGTAGGCCGACCCGAAATGGTACCCGGCGACTGGATCAAGGAAGGCGCAACCGTCATCGATGTGGGTATCAACCGGATTGAACGCGACGGCAAAAACAAGCTGGTCGGTGACGTGGATTACGCCAGTGCTGCCGAGCGTGCGGGTGCTATTACGCCCGTACCTGGTGGGGTGGGTCCGATGACCATTGCCTGCTTGTTGGCCAACACGCTGACTGCCTGCTGCCGCGCCAACGGATTGCCGGAACCCGAAGGGCTAACGGCCTAAGTAACAACGTTGGGGCACGTTCTGAGCTGCCCCAACCAACCCATGCTTTGTGTCATGCCAATGCCTGCGGCAGAGACGCAATCGCAGTAAATTTCCCCATCATTTATGTTTGAATGTTTGCATGGGGCGTGATAGCGCTGATTTTTCAGCCGGTTATAGTTTGTTTCTGGTAGCTTTTGGGACTTTTGGCTGGGTCCTCGAAAGTGGCTTTTAATTTGGTATGACGTCAAAACTAAGTCTCGACAGCAAGGTACTCAGCCCACAGCGCGTGGTGGCCGGTTTTGTCTTCCTGCCAATGCTGGCTTACACATTTCCTCCTTTCATGGTTTCGGAATTGCCATTCGTGCTGCGCCTACTGTTCTGGATCGGAGTGATGGCAATCGCCCTCACGTCCACTTGGATGGCCAGAAATCTATTTCACGGGACCCAAGCCGGTATGAAGGTTCCAGCGCGCGATCTTATGTTTGCCCTGCTTGTATTGGTTCTGTTTATCCCGTCGCTTTGGGTGTTGGCCTGGCTTCTGTTTTCTTTTGGCGGGTACAACGCGCCGGGGATTCCGCGCGTGGTGGGGTACAGCACCCTGTTTACTGCCGGTCTTATTCTGATGCGTCAGGTCGAACCAAAAAGCGAACCGACGCCTCCCTCGGCGCCGCGTCTGACACGGCGCTTGCCGGCTTCGTTCCAGGGGCAGATATACCGACTGACCTCCCGAAACCACTATGTCGATGTCGTCACGTCGGAAGGCACGTTTACGATCCGGTCGCGGCTCACTGACGCAATCGCTGAAATGGAACCTTTGTCCGGGCATTGCGTACACCGGTCCCACTGGGTCACCGACAAAGCCATCATCGGCACTGAGAAAGTGGACGACAGAACCTATCTGAAGTTGGTTAATGGTGATCTGGTGCCGGTCAGCCGAAAATACAAACCAAAGCTCGAAGACGACGGGTTAATCTGAGTTCATCGCCGCATGGGAATGAGTTGCGGTTGCGGACCGGTCAGGATGGCCATGGCCCGGTTACTCATCAACTCGTTCAGAACCTTTTCAGAGCTCAGCAACCCGCCCGTATACGTGCCATAAGCTGGTAAGATAAGTCGGGCGTTGTCCAGCAAGAATGCCCGGCGCGTGATAGTTCGGCCGCACGCCTTCAGTCTGACCTTTGGGTGGTAATGGCCTGAAACTTCGCCTTGTCCATCGGATTGCGCAATATGTCTGAAAACCAAAGAACCAGCCGAATACTCTGACCGATGCGTGCCGCCCAGATCAATTGGACCGGGGTCGTGGTTACCCTCGATCCAAATCCATTGGCGTCCCGCCTGTAGGGCCGTGAGCCTGAGTTTCTCAGCTGCTCCAAGGGCGGCGAGCGCGTCCAGATCATCAAAGCTGTCACCAAGGCAGATGACGGTCTGCGCGTCGGTTCGTTCAATGTCCGCGGCCAATCTGGTCAGGGTATCGAGACTGTCATAGGGGGGCAGGGACGGGCCGCCTCGTCGCGCCATGCGTTCGGATTTTCCCAGGTGCAGGTCGCTCACGCACAGCAGGTTTTGGTCGGGCCACCACAAAGCGCCTGACGCCAACGCACGCAGGTCTTGCTGGGTAAAGGAGAACGCCAGGTTGTTCATGGTACGTTCTTTGCTTTTTTCCGAGCCCGACGCAAGCGGTTTTACTTTGTTTCCAAACCGGCTTCCTGCAGCAGACGGGCGCTTTCTTGGGCCAGCAATCGTTCCTCGGCAGCACCCTTGACCGGTACTTTCCCGACCTCAAGAAACAACGGGGCAGCCAAGGGTGAGACCCGCTCCAACCGAACCAGATCGATTCGGTCGCCGATGCGGGTGATCATCTCTTCGATGCGCCCAAAATCCACCAGCCCGCGCATGGCCTCTTCGCGTGTGATCTGCATCAGCAGGTGGTCAGGGTCATATTTCAACAGAGTGTCGTACAAAATGTCCGAGGAAAACGTCGCCTGCCGTCCGCTTTTGCGCTGTCCGCCAGTATTGCGGTCAATCAATCCGGCAATCGTTGCCGAGGCACGAAATGTTCGTTTCATCACCGCATTGCCCGCGAGCCAATTCTCAAGCCCGTCACGCAACGTATCTTGCCGAAACAGGGGGCGCGGGTCCATCACGGCGTCCAAACCCCAGATAAGCGTCGCATAATCGGTGGCGACGAAGCCAAGCGGGGCCAGCCCGGTTTCCTCCATCCGCTTGGTCAGCAGCAGACCCAGGGTTTGTTGCGCATTGCGCCCCGCAAATCCATATACACACAGGTGTTCTCGCCCATCGTTGGGAAAGCTCTCGATCAGCAAGCGATCCCGTTGTGGCAGGCGCGACATATCGCGCTGAAGGGCCAGCCAATCGGCAGTGTGCTGCGGCAATTGAGGCCAGTCAGGTTGGGCAAACATCCGAAGGATACGGTCGCTGAGCTGCGTGGACGTGGCGAATTTGGTGCCCGAAAACGTAGCTATTTTGGGTTTTTTGTCCGCCCGACGGCTGACCTCGACCACCATTTCGCGCAGTCCCTCGTAGCGGACAATCTGACCACCGATCATGAACGTGTCCCCGGGGGTCAGCGAGGCGGCGAATGCCTCTTCGACCTCGCCCAGAGGTTTGCCGCCGCGATTGCGTTTCAGGCGAACCTTCAGCGTGTCCGTATCCTGAATCGTGCCCAGATTCATTCGGATGCGTTGTGCGGCGCGGGGGTCTCTCAACTGCCACTTTCCGTCCGACCGTTGCAGCAGTCGCTGCCAGCGATCATAGGCGCGCAGCGCGTAACCTCCAGTGGCGCAGAAATCCAGGCAGGCATCGAATTCCACCCGGCTGAGGTTGGCAAAAGGCCCGGCCTTAGTCATCTCGGCGAATAGAGAATCCGCGTCGAAGGGACCGGCGGCGGCGGCGATCAGGATATGCTGGCACAACACATCCCGAGGACCGGAGCCGCGCGGCTCTCCGTCCAGATCGTGGGCTTTAGCGGCCTCAAGTGCCGCAACGCATTCCACGACCTCAAAGCGGTTTGCGGGCACCAGAAGGGCTTTCGAGGGCGCGTTGTATCTATGGTTGGCGCGCCCGATCCGTTGCACCAGTCGTTTGACGTTTTTGGGTGCGCCAATCTGGATGACCAGGTCCACATCTCCCCAGTCGATGCCCAGATCCAGACTACCTGTGCAGACGATCGCGCGCAGATCACCGCGCACCATTGCGGCCTCAACGCGTTCGCGTTGCTGGCGATCCAGACTGCCATGATGGATGCCGATGGGCAGTGCGTCGTCATTGGCGAGCCAGAGATTGTGAAAGAAAATCTCAGCCTGCGCCCGGGTATTGTGAAAGATCAGCGTTGTCTTGTGTTGTTTGATCTGGTCCAGAACAGCTGGGATCGAATAAGCGGCACCGCCGCCCGACCAGGGAGGCATTTCCTGCGTTTTCAACATCCGAATGTCCGGATCAGGGCCGGGGTCAGCCTGAATAATCCGACAGGGGTCGGGGTGGCGCGCCAGAAACCGAGCAATGGCGTCGGGGTCTTCGACGGTGGCGGACAGGCCGACTCGGCGCAGGTCCGGGCACAAGCTTTGCAGCCGGGCGAGGGCCAACATCAGTTGATCCCCGCGTTTGCTCTCGGCCAGTGCGTGGATTTCGTCGACGATTACACGTTGCACGCCTTTGAACATACGCGGGGCGTCTTCGTAAGAGGTCAGCAGGGCCAGACTTTCGGGCGTCGTCAGCAAGATATGCGGAGGGTCCACGCGTTGGCGTTTCTTCTGTGTTGCCGAGGTGTCGCCGGTTCTGTCTTCAATACGAATTGGCAGGCCGATTTCGTCCGCTGGGCCACGCAAGTTTCGGCGGATATCGGCGGCCAAAGCTTTGAGAGGAGAGACATAAATCGTGTGTAGACCGGTCCGGTCACATGCGGCGAGTTCAGCCAGCGTCGGAAGAAATCCTGCCATTGTCTTGCCGCCACCGGTTGGGGCGATCAGCAACGTGGCCGGGTCCGCAGCCCGGTCGAACATGTCTTGTTGATGTGGATGGATGGACCAGCTTTTGGCGTCAAACCAATCCGTGATCCGGGCGGGAATCTGCGTCATGCAAGCAGACTACCCGTCTCATCCCGGAAATGGCACGGCGTTATTTGACGATTTTCTCGTCCTTGACGAACATGTTGGCCCAAGCGCGATCGATCAGGTCGGGGCTCATCTGGTAGGGGATACCTTCGAACTCGCAGATCGAGATCATCTGGTCGATCAGGAAGATCGGTTGATAGTTGGCGTAGACGTTGTTGATCGTCGGGTATTTGACCTTCAGCAAATGCACCAGCGCGGATTCGTCCAGCGGCATGCCGCGTTTGCGGGCAACCATCGCAAAGATCTTCAGGAAGTCTTCCTGGTTCGGACCACCGATCTTGATCTTGAAGAAGATCCGGCGCAAAGCCGCTTGGTCGAAGATTTCGTTCGGGTGGAAGTTGGTCGAGAAGATGACCAAAGTGTCGAAGGGGACTTCGAACTTTTCACCGGACTGCAGGCCAAGAATATCCTTGTTCTCTTCCAGCGGAACAATCCAGCGGTTGATCAGGGCCTGCGGCGGTTCCTGCTGACGGCCAAGGTCGTCGACGATGAAGATGCCGCCGGTCGATTTCAACTGCAGCGGTGCCTGATAGGTCCGCGCTGTTGGATTGTAGACCAGATCCAGCATGCTGAGCGACAGTTCACCACCGGTGACAACAGTGGGGCGTTCACACTGAACGTATCGCGTATCAAACCGCTTGCGGCGGCGCAGGCTGTTGGGGTCGTCGGCTTCCTGCTCGATCGCGGTGTGCACGATTGGGTCATAGACCGTGATCACCTGACCGGCATATTCGATGGCCCGTGGCACATATACATTGTCACCAAGCGCATCCCGAATACCGTTCGAGATCGAGGATTTGCCATTGCCCGGAGGGCCATACATCAGAATGGAGCGGCCCGCGCTGACCGCAGGGCCCAAATGGTCAAGCAAGCTGTCGGGCAGAACCAGATGGCCCATCGCCCCAGTCAGTTGGTCACGGGTCACCTGGATATTTCGGATCGACTGGCGCTTGACCTGTTCGCGATACACGTCCAGCGGAACCGGCATTGCGCCGAAGTATTCAGACTGGCTTAGCGCGTCAAGCGAGCGGGCTTTGCCCGCGTCCGTCAACTGATATCCCATCTCATTGCCGCTGTTGGCATTCAGGGTACCGGTGGCTTCGATCAGTTTCTGTTCGCGCGCAATGTCGATCAGTTCCTGTGTGACCGCGCCCGGTAGGCAGATTGCTTCTGCGACCTGGGTGACAGTGTCAACGTTCTTCCGGAACATCGTCTTGAGCAGAATGTCCCGCATCATCACGATGGGCAATTTCATTTCGCCCAACCCCTTGGGGGCAGGGGGGGCCATTACCGAAGTGGTCTGCATATTCATGAGCGTTGCCCGTCTATCCAGTATTCACGCCAAAAGCCCACCACGGGGCTGATTGGAGAAAATCTTACCTTGCTTTGTGTCATCACCAAGGCAGTGAAAAGGCGGACTGATGATAGTTCATGACCCGGAAACAGTTCCAAAAATCAGATAGATTGCCAGACTCATGCCCAATGGAAAGCCCATCGGAAACTGCTTAATCCGATTCCAACTTTCCCATTCGGGGGCGATTGTTCTGAGCCGGGTGTATTTGGCCAGTCTGTGCGTGGCAAAGGCGCCCAGCGTGGCACAGGTCACAATCATAATCATGAGACTGTAATCGCCGGGCCAGACGAAAGCCGAAGCGGCGGCCAGAAACTTGGCGTCACCGGCCCCCATGACGCCAGCGGCATTGAATAAAAACCCCAAAAAAAGAGCGACTACAATATGCAGCAGCTGCCAAAGATAAGGTGGAAGCGTCACAACAATCGGACCCACGCCACCGGTCGTCCACTCGGTCGACCACGGCGGCAGAACGAACAGGCCCACGACGGCAAAACCGGCGGCCAAGGCGAGAACAGCGTGGTTTTTGATCAGCATGCTGCGCAGATCCGTGAACGCCACATAAAAACAGATGGGCAACACGAACGGCAAAAACCAAGCCGCCGCAGTCGCGGGGATATGCATGGATCAGGCTTCCTCGAGCGCGCGGAGCGAGCGAACGGCTTCCTCATAATGCTGCGGATGGGTGGCGATCGCTTCGCGGAACAGGTTCTTAGCTGTTGTGACATCGCCCTGTTTGACTGCAGTAATACCCATTGTGTTTAACAGCATGGCACGTTCGACCTGTGTCAGGGGAACGACCGGCATGCTGTATTTGCCCTGCGCTGCCCGCGCCAGCACAAGGTTGTTCTTGGCCGTAAACAGAGACTTGTCCTGTCGGATCGCTTCGCTGAACAGGCGTTCTGCCTCGGCATACTCCCCACGCGACAGCTTTGAATATCCCCAGTTATTCATCACGCTTCCGGGGCGTGTGGTCAGGCCGACGGCAGTTTCATAGAAATGATCTGCCCGTTTCCAGTCTTTTCTGGAATCGGCCACAACTGCCTCAAGGCGGTAGCGTTGGAAGGTCTCATAAGTCGGGGGTACGGTATCCAATGTCGCCTTGGCCTTCGCCCAGTCACCAGCGCGCACCAACGCACCGGCATATTCGACCTTGTCGACACTCGAGGCACCTTTCATGGTCGTAACTTTTTTCCAAGCCGACGCAGCCTCGGTCGTGCGTTTGGCGCGCGTAAGGGAAATTGCAAGGCCCCTCTGGAGGTCAATCCGATCCGGATTCTTGGCCGCCGCGCCTTGGAAATACGTAACGGCCTCATTCGGGTCCGCAGCGGTCAGCAGCACCTCATTCAGGTTGGTTTCGTCAATGACGTTAACCTCCTGATACGTGCGTTCCACCTTTTCCTCTGAGGTTTCTTTTTCGCAGGCGGAAAGAACTATACCGCACACTACCATAGTCGGAATCAAGAATTGTTGGCGCATTTTTGCGTCCCTTACTGCTCTTGCCAATGTTACGGGAGCTTGCGCAGCGTGAATTGCCCGTCGCCTTGCTGCTCCAGTGTATATTCTTGTTTTTCCGGGGTAGTATTAACAGGATTTTCCATTTTTGCGAGGGCTAAGCGCAGATTGTCTCGGATTGCGTCACTTTCGCCATTGTCCAACGCAAAGGCCCTTCGGAACATCTGAGAAGCCTCTGGATACTCGCCTTTTTCCATCAGCAAAACGCCTAGATTGTTCCACGCGACAGGCCAGTCCGGATCATCTTTTACAGCGCGACGCAGTAGGTCTTCTGCCTGACCCAAACGCATAAGGCCCAGATTTGCAGTGCCCAGTGACGTGAGAATCTGTGTAGTCATCCCCTGATCCAAAGCGGCCCGCGTAAAGGCGTCCATCGCCAGCTCATATTCGCCTGCGGCCATCAGCCGGTTACCAACCGTAATTGGATCCACCCCCTCGGCTCTTGGGTCGAGACCGGGGGCATCCAGATCATTCGACAGTCCTGTATCTGTACAAGAGGCCACCATAGCAAAAACCATGGTGGCCTGAACCGCGCGGCGTACCCGGAAACGGATGCGCCTGATTTTTGATGTCATCGGGAGTCTAGTTCGCGCTGTTTGCAAAGTCTGCGATACCTTTTGCCGATGGGCCGACCAGAATGACCAGCAGTGGTGGCACTGTCAGCATCATTGTGGCAAGCGTCATTTTGGTTGGCAACTTGTTCGCAGCCTCTTCGGCACGCATCACGCGTTTGTCACGCATTTCACCGGCATAAACCCGCAGAGCATCGGCAATCGATGTACCAAAGGTGGCCGACTGTATCATAACGGTCACGAAGGCGCTGACATCCTGAACCCCGCAGCGCGTACCAAAGTCACGCAGAACAGTATCTTTGTCCTTACCTGCCTTCAATTCGTAGGCAATGACCTCGAATTCCAGGGCAATGTCTGGGTAGGAGACCTTCATTTCCGCCGCCACGCGCACGATGGCCTGATCCAGAGACTGCCCTGCTTCAACGCAAACCAGCATCAGGTCCAGCGTGTCAGGAAACCCGGCGACGATGGCTTCCTCCCGCTCGGCTACACGTCTGGTGATCCAGTAACGAGGCAAGAAATACATCACACAAGCTGGGATCAGCACCCGTATTGCCATTTGCGAAGGAGTGAATTCCTGATCTCCGGCCAGAACCGTCACAAGCATCACGCCGACCAGAATACCAATAATACCGAGCGCAAACTGGGCAAAGTGGAAAAAACGAACCGCGTCCTTGGACTGATAGCCTGCCTGGCGCAGCTTGAGCTGCATGGCCGAAAGCTCTTCTTCGTTCTGGGGCTCAAGGAATGTCGCGAATTTCTGGAGCTGCTCATTGCGGCTTGAGTTTCGAAGCTTGTCCTTCTTCGCCTTTTTGCCACCTTTTTGTGGCGCATTCGAGCGTTGCAGTTTCTTGAGGGGGTCCTCTGGCTGGTTCAGCATCAGCGGCAAGGCAACGAGGATCATAAACAATCCCAACAAGCCGACCACGATAAGTGGCCCAAACTCTCCAAGATGCTCTTTCAGGATATCATTGATTTGGGTCAGGAATTCCATGTCGGTGCCCTCAGACCTTGATGTCGGTAAGGATGCGCATAACGATCAGGTTCAGGGTCAGCATGATGCCAACAAAGAAACAAGCCGGTATGAACCATGCGTGATCGACAACTTCGTCGTAATAACCGGGGTCCTTAACAAGAATGAACAACAGGCAGAACACTGGAAAACCGGACAGAAATTTGCCGGACCATTTAGCCTCGGCCGTGATCGCCTTGACTCGACGGAACAGGCGAAAACGGGCGCGGATAACCTTCGCGAGACCGGCCAGAACCTCGGCGAGGTTACCACCGGATTGTTGCTGAATACCAACAGCGACAGACAAAAAGCGAAGATCCTGCATATCCAGACGCTCGGCCAGATCCTTGAGCGCTTCACCCACATCACGGCCGTATGCGCATTCATCGGCGATGATCCCGAACTCGGTCCCAAGCGGGTCCTGTACCTCATTGGCGACGATCTGGATCGTCGAGACAAAGGGGTTACCAACGCGCAGCGAGCGCACCATCAGTTCTACGGCATCGGGCAACTGCTCTTCCATCATGGCCATGCGTTTGCCAGCTTTGTGGTTTACCCAGGCATAGACGCCACCAACACCAATTGCGATTGACAGCACGATCCTAAGTACGGGATCCGTCGCTGTACCGATGCTCAATCCGACGTAGGCAAAGCCGGAAACTAGCGCCATGATCATAATCAATTGGCGGGGTGAGAAGGCGATAGCCGCCTTTTGTGCCTTGTCGGCCAGAAGAGAATAGAGCGGGATGCTCTGAGACTTCATGTGCTGCTGCATTTCCTTGCGCAGCTGTTCCAGCACCTGTTCGCGGCCAACACCTTTGTCCAGCATGTCCAGACGGCGGTTCACTCGACTGTTCAGGCTGATGGATTTGCCAAACGCCACAAGGTAGATGCCCTCGACCAAGAGCAGCACTCCAACGAAGATCACGACATAGATAAGGGCCTCTACGGGCAGTTGCATATCCGGATCTCCTTAGACGGTCGTCGGTTCGTAGATGGATGGAGGCAGATCAAAGCCCCACAAACGGAAACGTTCCGAATAGTGGCTGCGGACGCCCGTTGCGGTGAAATGGCCAATGATCTTATTGTCTGGTGTCAGGCCAACCCTCTGAAATCTAAAGATTTCCTGCATAGAGATGACATCGCCTTCCATACCTGTGATCTCTGTGATCGACGTCATCCGGCGCGAGCCATCTTGCAGACGGCTGGCTTGCACAATCAGATTCACAGCCGAAGAAATCTGGCTGCGGACGGCTTTGATCGGCATCTCGATCCCGGCCATCGCGATCATGTTCTCCAGACGCGAAATTCCGTCGCGGGCGGAGTTGGCGTGGATCGTGGTCATCGAACCGTCGTGGCCGGTGTTCATGGCCTGCAACATGTCGATCACCTCGGCGCCACGCGTCTCGCCCACGATGATGCGGTCGGGACGCATACGCAGGGCGTTTTTCAGACAGTCGCGCGGACTGACCTCACCCTTGCCTTCCACGTTGGGCGGGCGGCTTTCCATTCGGCCAACATGGGTCTGCTGCAGTTGAAGTTCCGCGGTATCCTCAATTGTCAGGATGCGTTCGGCGTCGTCGATGAAGCTGGACAGTGCGTTCAGCGTAGTCGTTTTACCGGAACCCGTACCACCCGAAACGATAATGTTCAGCCGGGTGGAAACTGCGGCTTGAAGGTAGGCGGCCATTTCCTCGGTAAACGCACCGAAATTGACCAGATCGTCGATGCCAAGCTTGTCTTTCTTGAACTTACGAATGGAAACCAGCGAGCCATCGACCGCAATCGGTGGCACCATTGCATTGAAACGCGAACCGTCGGCCAGACGGGCGTCAACGTAAGGGTTGGATTCATCGACACGACGACCCACTGCGGACACGATCTTGTCGATGATCCGCATAAGGTGCTTTTCGTCCTTGAACGTAATGTCGCTGATTTCCAGTTTACCGAACCGCTCAACGAAAATCTGCTGTGGGCCGTTAACCAGAATATCGTTGACGGTATCGTCCTGAAGAAGCGTCTCAAGGGGCCCAAGCCCGGTGACTTCGTCATACAGTTCTTTGTTAAGCTGTGTCCTGTCTTCGCGGTTCAGAACGATATTGCGGGATTCCAGAACTTCGCTGGCAATGGCACTGATTTCGGCGCGGAGTTCGGACTCACCTGCCTTTTCAAGCGCTGCGAGGTTCAGGTTTTCCAGCAATTCGCGATGCAATTCGATCTTGATTTCACCAAGCCGTTCCTTGCGTTTGCGCTCGCGATCAGAAGCTACCGGCTCTGCCGATTTCTTCTGCACAGGCCGACGGGCAATTGCGTTGGCTGCAGGTGCTTTCTCGGCCGCTGGCGCAGGGGCCGCGGTTTGCGGCGCTGCAGCGGTTTCGACCGGCTGCGCCGCGGGCTGTTTCTTGTATCTTGAAAACACGACGACTACCCCTCTGAAATTCCGTTACGCGGCCTCGGCGTTGTTGCTGCCCAGGCTGTGAAGCGACTTTGCAAGTTTGGCGATTTCCCGGCGCAACGGATTTTTGGCCGCCGAATTGGCCAGCGGCAGACCGTGATCGCCGCTTTGCATGACCGGTTTGCCACCATCCGGCAATTGCAGGTCGATCGAAATACCCAGGCTTTCGCCCATTCGCTTGACCCGGCTTTTGCCATTCAAATCCGTGAATTTCGGAGCCCGGTTCAACGCAAAGCGTAACTTTTCGAACGGTAGCTCTTCAGCCTGTAAGGCCCGCTTCAGGCGCAGCGCGTTCTGTGCCGAACGCATGTCCAGTTCAAGCAACGCAAAATACACATGCGCGGTCTGGAGTACTGTTTCCGACCAATGAACCAAAGTCGTTGGCATATCGATGACCACATAGTCGAATTGCCTGCGGGCGGTTTCAATTACTCGCCCAATGTCTTCGGGGGTGATCAGGTCCAGCGGAACCATATCCGACGGTGAGGTCAGAACCTCGAGCTTTTCCTCAAAGGTCTGAAGAGCCTGTGAGAACACATCGTCATCCATCGAAGCGGTGTCTGACAGCATTTCGAATACGGTTTCGCGACGCGGAAGATCCAAATAGGTCGACACGCTGCCATATTGCAGGTCCAGGTCGATCAGGCAGACGGTTGGCGCGTCTTTATCAGAAACTGTTGCAAGCTCCCAGGCCAGGTTGACCGCCAGCGTGGTCGACCCCACGCCGCCCGCCAGACCTTGGACGACAAAAAGGGCTCCCTCTTTTGATTCGCCCTGAACCATCGGAACAGCCGCCGCCTGCGGAGCAGCAACCGGATCAGGTTTGTTCATGCGCTCGATGGCTTCCTGAAGTTCACCTTCGGGAAGAGGGTAGGGGACAAACTCGTCCGCACCTTTGCGCAAAAGCTGATGCAGTGAGGCTGGCGTTACATCCTCGGCGATCAGCACGACCTTGATCTTCTTTTCCTTGGCCTGAGAGATGATTTCGCCCATCAGAGAAAGGTTGTCTTCGTCTTCGCCGTCAATGGCAAGTGCAACGAATTCAAGGCTTTCTGCCTCTGGCTGGCTGAAGAATGCCAGAGCTTCGGCAAACCCCAGGTCTCCCCAACGCTCACCCAGTATGGCCTCCATATCTTCGATCAGCAGATCAAAGTTCTGAACGTCGCGGCTGATCGTGCAGGCCAGAATAGCAGTCCCATCATCATGCGTCGTGGCGCTTGTCATTTACACAATCCTCGTCGTGAGGGCCTGCATACTGACCGAACGTACTTGGTTCGGTTCAGTTTGCTGTTGCCCGGTCGCGGCCAATGTGGGCCGCACTTCACCCTATTGTTGAAAAGATGGCTTGGAACTTAGGCAAGATTTTGGCGCAAAAGAACCAATTGTAGGGAAATGGGCGACGATGCCGCCCATTTCATATGGATTATTCTTCGCTAGAGGTGGAAGCATCTTCACGCTGGATGTAGCTTTCTCTCGTGGCACTTGCGACGTATTCGCGATAGACGATCTCAGCATACTTGCCATCCAGTACAAGCGGGTTGCGATCCAAGAAACCGGATACCTCTGTCACCGTGCGGCGGTTGCGGCGGTCCCGGTTCGCTGTGTCGATCAGAGGCCGCGTTTTACCGAAGGAAACAACGGCTTCCAGCCTGGACCGTGAGATTCCCTGTTGCGTCAAAAACGCAACTGCGGCGTTGGCGCGGCGTTGTCCAAGGGCCTGGTTATATGCCTTGGACCCGACGGCATCCGTATGGCCGTAAACGCGGAACCGCACTTCGGGGAATTGTTTGATCCAGGCCGCCTGCCGAAGCAAAGTGCGCTGAGCAGTTGCGTCCAGATTTGCGCTATCGAAGGCAAAGTTGATCTGCGTTGGCACCTCGGCGGCAAACCGTTGACCCAGAATCTGGGCATAAGTCAGTTCCCCGTTCATGACCTGAATGTTATTCAGGGTCGCGTTCCCGAAGGTGCCTTGGTCAATTTCATAACCTGCCTCACGCGTACATCCGGCGACAGCGACTGAAAGACCCAGTGTAATGATCCACTTCTGCATTGGTCCTATCCTCTCCATCATTCCAGGATGTAGCCGTACGAGCTGCCAAAATCCTGCTTGGCGACTTCGGACGCGCCACCGGCACCCAAACGCACGGTACGTGCTGTTTTGCCATTGAGGAACAAGTCAAACTCGGTGGGCGGTTTGACCCGATCGGTTGGCAAGGCCAGGGCTTCACCGCGGGTCGGCGAAACAAGATGTGCGGTGACAATGATCACCAGTTCAGTTTGTTGACGTTGGTATTCAGCGCTGCGGAACAAGGCACCCAACACAGGAACGTCGCCGATCCATGGGAGTTGGCTGTTCAAGTCCGTGAAGTTGTCCTGAATCAAGCCTGCAATGGCAAAGCTCTCGCCATCCCGCAGTTCAACCGTCGTCTTTGTGTCGCGAACGATGAAAGTCGGCACGTTGTTGCCTGCAATCGTGAATTCCGAGTTCGGATCGATGCTTGAAACCGATGTACCCATCTCGAGGTTGATGATGTTTCCATCCACCACGCGGGGGGTAAAGAGGATCTGAACACCAAAGGAACGATATTCAATTCCAATGGTGCCGTCGTCCGCTGGAACCGGAATTGGCACCTGGCCACCCGCCAGGAACTCTGCTTCCTGACCTGAAAGGGCGGACAGGTTGGGTTCCGCCAAACTGCGGACAAGTCCTTTGCTCTCAAGGGCTTCCAGCAGCAACCGCACCTGTGTAGAACCAGCGCCAAAGCCAAACAGGATAGCACCTGTATTCGTCTGTTGGAGGGGGATTCTGTTGCTCAACGCGTTGGCCAAAGCACCAGCGCTGTTCAGTGTGTTGATACCACCCGTTACATCACTGCCGCCAAAGCCAAGCGATGCGGTCAGGCTTTTGGCGACAGACCGGTTCATCTCGGCAAAGCGAACTTTCAGCATAACCTGTTGAACACCGCCAACCGACATCAGGTTAGAAACACGCTCGGGCGCGTAACGTTCTGCCAGCTCCAGCGCACGCGCAAGTTTTGCCGCGCTGGAAACCGTGCCCGAAAGGACGATCCCGTCATTCGCGGTGCGTACTTCGACCGGTTCGCTCGGTAGAATCTGACGAAGCCGCTCTTTGAACTCGGATACGTCCGGGGAAACGCGGACCCGGACGTTGGCGAGCAAATTGCCCGCCCCGTCAAACAAGGTCAGAGTCGTCAGGCCGGGCGCCTTACCCAGAACATAGATAGTGCGGTCCGAAAGCGACGAAATGTCGGCGATGCCCGCATTAGCAATGCTAAGCTCAGCGAACGGTGTTTCGCTTTCAACAACAATTGCGCGGTTCATCGGAACATCCAGCGTTTCCGCCGTTCCGTTCTTGACCACGCGAAGGGTTTCAGCCCGGACGGCATCGCCAGCCGAACTGATAACTAGCGCCAACCCAAGCAGGGTTGCGCTGATCCAGGAACTTATTTTCATGTGACCTGCCTCTCCGATCACGCCTCGTTTTAGGTCTAATGCCCTTATGTGCATTAACACTGCGCGAATTGCGAATTTATTGCAATAATCAATGGTTTCTGGAAACTTCCTTATGTGGGTAATACGCAACATCCGAAAAAACACAAGCCGCGCTGAACGCACGGCTTGTGTCTTTAAGGTTCTGATTTTTCATTAGTTTGTACAGGGGATGACCGTTTTTACAATCTCACCACCGCGGCGGGTATTCACGGTACAGACTTTTTCCTCCTGGGCGACGGGGGTCGGTGCCGCTTCTTTGATTCCCAACAGCTTGCGCTGGTCTACTTCGACTGCGCTAGCGACGGTTTCATCCTGCACCCCGACCAACGCCAGGGACAATCGCCCAGTATTCTGAGCCTGAGCCAGTGCGGCGATCTGTTCCGGGGTCGCGGCCACCGTTACCGTGCGCGCGATCGTGGTGCCGGTCACATCTGATCCCGCGGTCTGGTCAACTGCGATCAACTCGATGTTGTTCTGGATCAGGCGTGTGATCTCGCCTTCGCCGCCTGCACCTACCAGGGAGCCGGTCCAATAAACATCGACATTGTCGCCTGGACGCAAGAAGCCTGATACGCCCGATGCCACGTCCACGCTGATAGCGAACGCTCGCATACCTTTTTCAAGGCGAGACGTAATACCAGCCGCTTCGCCGGGTTGCGTGACTTTCACCTCCATCAGAGCTTCGTCCTTTTCCATTGCTCTCAGGACAAAGCGTTCACCCCTTGCGTCTTCCGGGAATAGCACCGCCATTTCCACGAAGGTGCCTTCAGGGATGGCGTCCTCGGGCCAGTTCACGATACGAACGTCTTCTTCGGTCAGGCGTTGGCCGTATTTCAGAGCCTTGTTTGAAACGATCACTCCGACAGTCGGAATTGTTTTGACATTTGCCAACGCTTCCTGCGTCGCCAGGCGCTCTCGGGCAAGTTGGTCCTGATACTGAGCGATATAGTCTCGTGCCAAATATACGGCACCTCCGGCCAAAGCCACCCCAATAATCAGGACTAGTCCAAATACTGCGCGCATTCGCGTCCCCTCGCATTACTTCATTCAGGTTAGACGTCGAACACGTTACGACATCAGTTTCCCCCAATATGAATGCCAATTGTGTCGAAAAGGGGGACAATCATTACTTTTTCACAGCCTTTCTTAAGCGCTATGGCTTAGCTGCGAACGGGATCAGGAGTCAGGCTGGCTAAAGTTAACAGTGATTTCCTGAACATTGTCGCTAACCGTGGTCAGCGATGTGCCGACTGCACCATCTAATTCCCTTACGGGGTCCGCTATGTACAGGCCGATGAAGACGGCAATCCCAACCAGCGCCGCTGTCAAAACGACCCAATCAACAGTGATTGCACCATCTTCATCTTTCAGGAGATTTTTTACTCTGTTTACCATGGGAACCCCAAAGTTGGAGTTTCTGAAAAAATGGGGGCCAAGCTGAAACAAGCCAGGCCCCCATCAAAGAAAACTCAGAGTATCTGAGTTATTATTGCTGCGTGAAGTCTACGTCAGGATTCTGAACAGCGCCTTCAACTGTGGTCAGCGCGGTTCCAACTTTCTTTGAAACTTTGCCGGTGCCTTCACCGATCTGAGTGTAGGCAACTGCTGCCAGGCCAACAACGGCTGCGGTCAGAACGACCCAGTCAACTGTTACGGCGCCGTCTTCGTCTTTGCGGAAGTTCTTGATGAACTTGATCATGTTACGTCCCTCCTAAAGGATCAAAAAAGTCACTTAAACCTTGGCGTCTCCCAGAGCTTTCTCTCTCAGTCCGCTCCCGACCGTCTCGGTATGGCACTATGATTGCCTGCTGTGCGTGGCAGGAATTGGGCCAAACCCCATTTTTTTTGGTGGGAGTTTAACTTTTTGGTAGTTTTTTGTGTAAGGCATTGAAAAGAAATGAA
This sequence comes from Ruegeria sp. CE8, assembly GCF_056537465.1. Lineage (NCBI taxonomy): Bacteria > Pseudomonadati > Pseudomonadota > Alphaproteobacteria > Rhodobacterales > Roseobacteraceae > Ruegeria > Ruegeria sp. CE8. The sequence goes on along the minus strand of NZ_JBQFRP010000005.1, from coordinate 115,998 downwards.
TAAAAATTCAATGCGACCGATGTAGCCTTGTTTGGCCGATGCAAAATTGCGGCAAATGAGGCGAAATTGCCCCATTTCGCATTGTTTTTCTGGTCTTACGGGCGGATTCGAGGTTCAAATCAACCAAAAGAATAAACATGAGGCAGGCAAATGAATCTCCGGGACGCAATAACTTGCGCCGGCTTAGCGGTGTTGGTGGTGTCTGGCCCAGTGCCAGCAGTCGCAAGCGAGACCGAGCCAAGGGGTGTCTATAAGCGGGTGAAGGCGCCGAAGCCGGGAACGCGGCCCCGCGTCACGGTACAGATAACAGCCGAGCAACATGCGACGGCACCTTCCGCCCCAAGTACCGGCACTGAGATCATTGTACCCGAGATCATTGCGCGCACGCGGGTCGTGCCCGCCGCAGTGCCGGGTGCTGTTGGCGCAGTGAATAAAGCGGTCGGATCTTATAAAGCTTTTTGGGAGAGGATCTCACCCGCACTGGCCGAGTCCGAGTCTGGGCGGCTGGACGATGCCATAAACGCGCTGGCAGCCACAAACATCTCTTCGCCAAGGTTGCAGACGTTGCAGAACATCGCCGAACAGCGCGGCGTTGATATTCTGCGTTCAACCATTGGTACAAATGTTTCTCCGGCACTGGTGCTGGCCGTTATTTCGGTGGAATCGGCCGGGCGTACGGATGCCGTCAGTTCAGCCGGGGCACAGGGTTTGATGCAGTTGATGCCCGCCACTGCCAAACGCTTTGGCGTCAAGGACAGCATGCAGCCGTCACAGAATATCTCAGGCGGGGTGAAATACCTGAATTGGCTGATGGAAGAGTTCGGTAATGACCCGATTCTAGTGCTGGCCGGGTACAATGCAGGCGAAGGCGCCGTGCGAAAACACGAAGGCGTGCCGCCCTATGCGGAAACGCGTGACTATGTGCCAAAGGTTTTAGCAGCGTTTCAAGTGGCCCGTGCCTTGTGTTCAACGCCGCCGGAGTTAATTTCGGACGGATGCGTCTTTCAAACCGGGAATTGAAAAAGGCCCGCTCGCGACCGGCGGGCCTTTTCTATGATCGGAATCAGTTGACGATATTAGCTTCGGTTGCAGCGCGAATCTCGTCTTCGGTCACGCCTTCGGCGATCTCGATGATCTTCAGCCCGCCATCGACCACGTCCAGAACGCCCAAGTTGGTGATGATGCGATTCACCACCTTCTTGCCGGTCAGGGGCAGGGTGCATTTCTTCAGCAGTTTGGATTTTCCGTGCTTGTTGGTGTGATCCATCACCACAATTACGCGGCCAACGCCTGCAACCAGATCCATTGCGCCGCCCATGCCTTTGACGAGCACCCCGGGAATCATCCAGTTGGCCAGGTCGCCCTCTTCATCGACCTCCATCGCGCCCAAAACCGCGGCTGCGATCTTGCCACCCCGGATCATGGCAAACGAAGTAGCACTGTCGAAATATGATGTGCGCGACAGTTCGGTGATCGTCTGCTTGCCCGCGTTGATCAGGTCTGCGTCCTCTTCACCCTCGAAGGGGAAGGGACCCATGCCCAGCATACCGTTTTCGGACTGAAGGGTGATGTCTTTGTCACCCACATAGTTCGCCACCAGCGTCGGAATCCCGATGCCGAGGTTCACATACATGCCGTCTTCCAACTCTTGTGCGGCGCGGGCGGCCATTTGATTACGGTCCCAGGGCATTATGCTTCCTCCTTCTTACGGGTGGTGCGTTGTTCGATGCGCTTCTCGTGCTCGCCCTGAATGATGCGGTGCACGTAGATACCGGGCAGGTGAATCGCGTCAGGGTCCAGCGAGCCGCGCGGTACGATCTCTTCCACTTCCGCGATGCAGATCTTGCCGCAGGTTGCCGCGGGCGCGTTAAAGTTGCGGGCGGTCTTGCGGAAAATAAGGTTGCCAGTGTCGTCGGCTTTCCAGGCTTTGACGATGGCCAGATCGGCAAAGATGCCTTCTTCCAGAATGTAAGTCTCGCCGTTGAAGTCTTTGTGCTCTTTGCCTTCAGCGATCACAGTGCCCACGCCGGTCTTGGTGTAGAAACCGGGGATGCCCGCACCACCGGCGCGCATACGCTCGGCCAGTGTGCCTTGCGGGTTGAACTCCAGCTCCAGCTCACCGCTCAGGTACTGGCGCATGAACTCGGCGTTTTCGCCGACATAAGAGCTGATCATCTTTTTGACCTGCTTGGTCTGCAGCAGGATGCCGATGCCGAAATCGTCGACGCCAGCGTTGTTCGACGCAAAAGTCAGGTTCTGAGCACCCGAGTCCTTGATCGCCTCAAGCAGCAGCTCGGGAATACCGCACAGGCCAAAACCGCCCGCCGCGATCATCATGCCGTCCGAAATCACTCCATCGAGCGCTTCGGTGGCATTGGCATAGACTTTCTTCATGGAAAACTCCCCCAATGACATGGTGATGGCGCAGGTTGTGCCGCCACGTCACGGGGAAGTCAATGAAACCAAGGCGTAGGTGGTATTTCTACCTAGCCGACCGTCAGGTGGCCGCCTTTTTGGTCGTCTTCTTGGCAGCGGCTTTCTTTTTCGGTGCAGCCTTTTTCTTGGTGCCCTTTTTGGCCGCGCGCTCGTTGACCAATTCGATGGCCATTTCCTGCGTCACGTCTTCGGGCTTGATGTCCTTGGGAATGGTCGCATTGACCTTTTCCCATTTCACATATGGTCCATAACGCCCATCCAAAACCTGCATTGCGCCACCATCTGGGTGATCGCCCAATTCCTTCAACGGTTTGGCTGCCGCACGACGGCCCCGCCCGGGGTTGGCACGTTTTTCGGCCAGCATCTCGACAGCGCGGTTCATGCCGATCTCAAACACGTCGTTAGGGTCTTTGAGGTTGGCATAGACCGGCTTGGCCTCCTCCGGCAACTGATGCATCAGATAGGGTCCGAACCGCCCGAAATTCGCACTGATCAAGCCGCCCTCGGGGTGTTCACCGATCTGGCGCGGCAGACTGAGCAAGGTCAGCGCCTTGTCCAGATCCATGTCATCCTTGTTCCAACCGCGCGGCAGAGACGCGCGCGGCGGCTTCTTGTTTTCAGGTGTCGGCTCGCCACGTTGAACATAGGGACCAAAGCGTCCGGATTTCAGCCAGATCTCATCACCTGAGTCTTCGCCCAGCAGGCGTTCATCGCCCTCGGCCCCCTCACCAGCGATGGGGCGGGTATATGTGCATTCGGGATAGTTCCCGCAGCCCACGAAACCGCCAGTCCGGGATGTTTTGAGGTGCAATTGACCCACACCACACTTCGGGCAGATACGCGGATCGGATCCATCCTCACGTGGAGGATAGAGCTGCGGTGCCAGCGCCTCGTCCAGCTTGTCCAGCACTTCCGAGATGCGCAGTTCGGACGTCTCGCCGATCGCCGCTGAGAAATCGCGCCAGAACTTGCCCAGCAGGTCCTTGTAGTCGCGGTCCCCGGCGCTGACGTCGTCCAGTTGCTCTTCCAGATTTGCGGTGAACTCGTAGCCCACATATTGCCGGAAAAAGTTCAGCAGAAAGATGGTGACGATCCGGCCCTTTTCCTCAGGGATCAGCCTGTTCTTGTCCTTGCGCACATACTCCCGGTCCTGAATCGTGGTCACGATCGAGGCATAGGTCGACGGGCGACCGATCCCCAACTCTTCCATCCGCTTGACCAAGGTGGCCTCGGTATAGCGTGGTGGTGGCTGCGTGTGGTGCTGCAGCGCCAGAACGGCTTCATTCTCCGACAGAATGGCTTCTTTCGCGACCTTGTCGCCAGATTCACTGGTCGCCTTCGCGAACTGATCCCGCAATGAGGTTTTGGCAAAGCGGGCCGGATCACCCTGCATGATCTGAGGCAGGCGCTTTTCGTCTTCGTCGGCTACATCATCGCGGCCTTCTTCGTAGACGCGCATGAACCCGTCAAACAGAACCACCTGACCTGTGGCGCGCAGACCGACCTGACCGTCATCGCTGCCGATCTCGACCGTCGTACGTTCCAGCCGGGCCGCAGCCATCTGACAGGCAATCGTGCGCTTCCAGATCAGGTCATATAGCTTGCGCTGATCCTCATCCGTAACCTTCAGAGCCTTGGCATCGCGCGACATATCCGTCGGGCGGATACATTCGTGCGCTTCCTGCGCGTTTTTGGCTTTGTTTTTATAGATGCGCGGGCTGTCCGGTACGTATTTGGCGCCGTAGCGATCGGTGATCGCGTCGCGGGTGGCAGCCACAGCTTCGGGTGCCATGTCGATGCCATCGGTCCGCATGTAAGTGATGTAACCCGCCTCATACAGCCGCTGCGCCACCTGCATCGCATGGCGCGCGCCCATGCCGAACTTCCGGCTGGCCTCTTGCTGCAGGGTCGAGGTCATGAAGGGGGCACTGGGATTGCGCGCTGCCGGCTTTGCCTCAACCGATGTCACGCTTAGCGCGCGGCTGGTGATAGCCTGAACCGCCAACTCAGCCTGTGTCGCGTTGGCCAGATCGTGTTTGTCCAGCTTTTTACCGGCCAGAGTGACCAGGCGTGCCTCATAGGTCTGTCCGCGCGGCGTTTCGAACAGTGCCTTGACCGACCAGTATTCAACCGGTTTGAAGGCCTCTATCTCCATCTCGCGCTCGACGATTAGGCGCAGACAGACCGATTGCACACGACCAGCGGACTTGGCGCCGGGGAGTTTGCGCCAAAGGACCGGAGACAGGTTGAACCCAACAAGGTAATCCAGCGCGCGACGCGCCAAATAAGCCTCGACCAGCGGCATGTCGACTTCGCGCGGGTTTTGCATCGCTTCGGTCACAGCGTCTTTGGTAATCGCGTTGAACGTGACGCGGCTGACTGGTGTGTCTTTCTTAATTGACCGACGCTTGGTTAGCGCTTCCTGCAAGTGCCAGCTGATGGCTTCACCCTCGCGATCAGGGTCGGTTGCAAGGATCAGAGCATTGTCTTCCTTCAGGGCGTCGGCGATCGCCTTGACGTGCTTTCGGCTGTCGTTTCCGACTTCCCATTTCATCTCAAATTCATGCTCGGGATCGACGGATCCGTCCTTTGGCGGAAGGTCACGTACGTGGCCGTAAGACGCAAGAACCGTGTAGTCGGGGCCAAGATATTTATTGATTGTTTTGGCCTTGGCAGGAGATTCTACAACAACTACAGGCATTTAAGGGAAAACCTCGCTCGACAGAATGTACGCCTTCTATGGTCGTGCAAAATGTGGAGGGCAAGGGCGAATTGTCAATGCGTTCCTTTGAAGGTGGAAATAACGCGGTAATAACAGGTGGATACACGGCGCCAAACCAAAGGGCGCGGCAGGGCGAATCCGTGTTACGCCGTCAAAGACAGCAAACCGCCCGGTTGCCGCTGGATGCGCCCATCAAGTTCCAGATCGATCAGTGCAGGGCCGATTTCTCCGGCCGTTGCGGCGATATCTCGGATCAACTGGTCCTCGGCAATCGGGGACGGCCCCAATCGCGACAGGATTTCCTTGTGCAGCGCGACGCCGGTGATGAATGGTTCATCCGGCATGTGGGGCAGGGAAGGGCTTTCGACATCGCAATTTGCAACCTGTTTTGGCAGTGCCTCAATGACATCTTCAGCAGATCGCACCAATGTCGCGCCGTCTCGGATCAGCAAGTTGCACCCGGCAGCGCGGGCGTCGAAAGGGTGACCGGGCACCGCCAGAACTTCGCGCCCCTGATCCAGGGCGTCCCGCGCCGTGATCAGGCTACCGGACTTTGCGGCGGCTTCAACAACGACGACCGCTTGCGCCAGCCCTGAAATGATTCTGTTTCTGCGCGGAAAGTGACGGGCCTGCGGTGTAACGCCCATCGGTTGTTCGGATACGCGCACGCCTGTTCTGGCAATCTGGTCCGCCAGTGCTGCGTTTTCAGCCGGGTATACTACATCCACCCCGCCTGCCATTACTGCGACGGTGCCCGTTTCCAACGCCGCCAAATGGGCCGAGGTATCGATGCCGCGTGCCAGGCCGGATACCACGACATGACCTTGCTTACCCAGATCTGTCGCAAGCCCTCGTGCCATACGCGCGCCAAGCGAGGAACAATTCCGTGCCCCGACCAAGGCAATCGAACTTCTTTGCAAAAGAGATGCATTGCCAATGGCCCAAAGCATCGGCGGGCCATCGGAGAGATCGTTCAGTGCTGAGGGGAAATCGGCGGACCCAAGGCACAGAAGTTTCGCATGTGCGGCTTTTGCGGCCTTGAGCTCCGCCTCAATCACACCGGGCGGGCAAATTTCATACCCCTCAATTCCGGCAGCGCGTGCCATTTCCGGCAGCGCGGCCAGCGCATTCTGCGCCGAGCCATGTTCCCGCAGCAGCCGTCGAAACGTCGCCGGACCGACCTTGCGAGAGCGCAACAGGCGAAGCCAGGAAAACCGATCCTCTTCCGTGGTGGGTGGGAGTGTGGGGTGATTGGAAGATAGCTGCTCTTCGGTCATCCGTCGCTCCGCCTGATTGCAGAACTGGTTTACGACTGCCGGGGTTAACAGCTTGTGAATCGCGTCAAATTATTCGGATAATTTTCGGGGAATGGCGCCTGATCTCGATTAATGCTTTGAAATACAATTGAAAAATAACCCGCGAACTTTATGCGGTTACGCAATGAAACTCTGGAACACCAGTCAAATGAGAGCGCAACGTTAACCCTGCGCTCTCGACTGATCGCCAAGCGAATCCCGATTATGCGGCCGATCCGCCAACCGTCAGGCCATCCATCAGAACCGTCGGCTGCCCGACTCCGACCGGAACCCACTGGCCGTCTTTGCCGCATGTTCCCATACCCGGATCCAGCGCCATGTCATTGCCCAGCCCGCGAATACGTTTCAAAGCTGACGGACCGTCCCCTATCAAGGTGGCGCCTTTCACGGGCGCGCCGATCTTGCCGTTTTCGACCCGGTACGCTTCGGTGCAGGAGAATACGAACTTGCCGTTGGTGATATCGACCTGACCGCCCCCAAAGCCTACAGCCCAGATGCCGTCTTTGATGTCGGCTACCAGCGCGGCCGGATCGGCATCGCCGCCCAGCATCACCGTGTTCGTCATCCGCGGCATTGGTTTGTGTGCATAGCTCTGCCGCCGTCCGTTACCAGTGGGGGCAACCCCCATCAGACGCGCGTTCTGACGGTCCTGCATGTAACCGGTCAGGACACCGTCCTCGATCAGAACCGTCCGCGAACTTGGCGTACCTTCGTCATCAAGCGTGATCGACCCGCGCCGATCCGGGATCGTGCCGTCATCCACCACCGTTACCCCTTTGGATGCGATTTGCTGCCCCATGAGGTCGGCAAAAGCCGAGCTGCCCTTGCGGTTGAAATCGCCTTCCAGCCCATGCCCGATGGCCTCATGCAGCAGGATACCGGGCCAGCCGGGACCCAAGGCAACTTCCATCACACCGGCAGGCGCGGGAACCGCGTCAAGATTGACCAGTGCGATCCGCAGCGCCTCTCGCGCCTTGTCCTGCCAGTCGGCCGGGTCGATCAAACCGTCCAGGCCAACGCGACCACCGCCGCCGGCCGAGCCGCTTTCACGCCGGCCGTTCTGCTCGACGATGACCGAGACGTTCAGGCGCGTCATTGGGCGCACGTCCCGGACCAGAATGCCATCGGGGCGCAGGATTTCCACCTCTTGCACAGCGGCGGCGATTGTTGCGCTGACTTGCACGACGCGCGGGTCCAGATCACGGGCGAAGGCGTCGATCTCGCGCAGGGTCTCGATCTTGACTGGGAAGGCGGCGGATTCGATCGGGTCCTCATCTGTGTATAGGCGGGTATTGGTAGCGCGCGGCGCGTCCGCCAACGTGCCGCCCCCGTCACCGACAGCCAGGCGTGCCGTCTCGGCAGCCCGTTTCAGGGCCGGAATGGATACGTCTGTGGAGTGCGCGTATCCGGCGACCTCACCCTGAACTGCGCGCAGGCCAAACCCTTCTGAGGCGTCATAAGACGCAGTGCGCAAACGACCGTCGTCAAAGACCAGTGACTCGGATTTTCGCCGTTCGACAAACAATTCTCCATCCTCCGCCCCGGAGGTGGCGGACCTCAGAACTGCAAGCGCTTCGTCCTGCGGAATAGCGCTTTCAAAGGGGCGAAACGGGTCGTTGGGCATCGGTTGGGACCTTTCGGGTTTGATCCAGATCAAAAATAGCGTCTGTTTGACGCAAGCATTTTGCTTTATCTACCCGTCGGAATATGGTTTTTAACGCGGCCAAAGACAACGGGAGAGGTGCGACCGATTCACACCTTTTCGCCAGAGAAGCTAAGATCAGACGATCAGGACAGAAAATGAAGAATGCTTTGATGCTTTCGGGGTTCATGACAGCCCTCTCCAGCCTTCCCGCCATGGCTCAGGAGCTTGAGATTATTGGTAAGCCGGTCGATGGCGGCCTCGGGTTCCAGCCCGCGGCTACCAGCTTGGCTGAAGGAATTCAGCGACTGGACGCAATGATTCTGGTGATCATTACCGTGATCTGCTTGTTCGTCGCTGGCCTGCTGATCTACTGCATCGTGCGCTACAACCAGCGCTCGAATCCTGAGCCTGCGCGATTCTCTCACTACACGCCGGTCGAGATCGCATGGACCCTCGGCCCGATCCTGATTCTGGTCTTCATCGGCGCCTTCTCGTTGCCGGTTCTGTTCAAGCAGCAGGAAATTCCGGAAGGTGACGTGGTTATCAAAGTCGTGGGCAACCAGTGGTACTGGACTTACGAGTATGTTGATCATGATTTCGCGTTCGATAGCTATCTGCTGGGTCACCCGGCCACGCTGGACGAAGGTGCCCGCCCGGCCGATGCGGACGTAACTCCGTTTGTTCTGGATGATGCGATGCGTGCGAAGCTGGCGGATGCCGGTTACAGCGATGACGAATGGCTGCTGGCCACCGATACCGCTGTTGTCGTGCCGGTTGGCAAGATCGTTGTCATGCAGGTTACCGCGTCGGACGTGATCCACTCGTGGACCATCCCATCCTTTGGCGTGAAGCAAGATGGTGTGCCGGGTCGTCTGGCCGAGCTGTGGTTCCAGGCTGACAAGGAAGGTGTCTACTTCGGTCAGTGTTCGGAACTGTGCGGCAAGGACCACGCCTACATGCCGATCACGGTGAAAGTGGTCAGCCAAGAGGCCTACGATCAGTGGCTGCAGGGCGCACTGGAAGAGTACGCAGGTCAGCCGGCATCCTACCAGGTTGCTTCGAACTGATAGCCCGCGCGGGCAAATACCCCGCGCTTTGAACACAGCAAGCTGCGCGGGTTTCGCCCCAAAAGGACCAGAAATGAGCGACGCAAGCATCAATGCCAGCACTGTGACCGCCAAATCCCATGCGGATGAGGCCGGCTTTGGCGATTACTTCGCCTTGCTGAAACCACGTGTGATGTCGCTGGTCGTGTTTACGGCTTTGGTTGGCCTGCTGGCCGCTCCGGTCCCTGTGCATCCCTTTGTCGGATTTTGCGCCATCCTGTTCATCGCTATTGGCGGTGGCGCGTCCGGCGCTCTGAACATGTGGTGGGATGCCGATATCGACAAGGTGATGAAGCGCACCAAAGGTCGTCCGATCCCGGCTGGGAAGGTTGAAGAAGGCGAAGCGCTCGCGCTGGGACTGGCACTTTCCGGGCTGTCCGTGATCATGCTGGGGCTGGCGACGAACTGGTTCGCCGGAGCCTTCCTTGCCTTCACGATCTTTTTCTACGTCGTCATCTACACGATGTGGCTGAAACGATTGACCCCTCAGAACATCGTCATTGGCGGTGCGGCAGGGGCGTTCCCCCCGGTCATTGGCTGGGTTGCCGCGACGGGGTCGATGTCGATTGAGCCTTGGCTGATGTTCGCCCTGACTTTCATGTGGACGCCACCACATTTCTGGGCGCTGGCGCTGTTCATGCGCTCGGACTACGACGATGCTGGTGTTCCGATGCTGACCGTGACCCATGGCCGCCGCGCCACGCGCTGGCACATTCTGGTTTACACGGTGCTGCTGGCGTTGCTGGCTGTCGGAACTTCGTTCTCGGGCATTGGTGGCCCGATCTACCTGACGGTTGCTGTCGTTATGAACGCCCTGTTCCTGCGCGGAGCGTGGCGGATCGCCCGCCGGACCGAGGACGATTCAGAAGCTGACAATTTCAAAGTCGAGCGCTCTTTCTTCAAACTGTCGCTGCTCTACCTGTTCCTGCACTTTGGCGCGATTCTGGCCGAAGCGCTGCTGAAACCCTATGGGCTGGGAGGCTGGTCATGAGCCTGCGCAAAAGCCACGAACTGCACCAACGCCGGTTTAGCCGTAACCTTGGCGTCGGCCTGACGCTGGCCGCTTTCATCGTGATCATTTTTGGCCTGACGATCGTCAAGGTCTCGGGCACCGATTTCAGTCTGGCGACGCAAGAGGTGCAGAACTGATGGCGTTGACGGGTCCGCAGAAGACAGTCGCCCAGACGGTGGGTGTGGTTGTCCTGATGGGCAGCCTGGCCTGGGCTTCGGTTCCGTTTTATGACTGGTTCTGCCGTGTCACCGGTTTTGGTGGCACAACAGGCGTGGCCGAGACCGCTCCGGAAGATATTCTGGACCGCAAGGTTACCGTCCGCTTTGACGCCTCTAAGGCCAAGGACATGGCCTGGGAATTCAAGCCGGTCGAACGCGAAATGGAAGTGCGGATCGGTGAAACCGGACTGGCCTTCTATGAGGCCTATAACCCGACCGACCGCCCCATCGCCGGGCAGGCGTCCTACAACGTGGCGCCTTATTCCGCCGGTGGATATTTTCAGAAAATTGCCTGCTTCTGCTTTGAAGAGCAGGTGCTGCAGCCCGGCGAACGGGTTCAGATGCCGGTGACCTTTTTCGTCGACCCTGAAATGGTCGAAGATCTGGAAGCCAAATACGTGCATACGATCACACTGTCGTATACATTCTACGAAATTGACCTGCCCGAGGGCTATGCCGCCCTAGAGACGCAGGCTGATACAACAACGAACTAACGCCTGTAGGTGAGGGACGCTGATGGCACACGCAAAAAACCATGATTATCACATTCTGGCCCCGTCGATCTGGCCGCTGATCGGCGCAGTCGGCGGCTTTGTGATGTTGTTCGGAGCCGTCCTGTGGATGCACGGCATTACCCCGTTCATGTTCTGGGCCGGTCTGATTGCGGTTCTATACACCATGTTTGCCTGGTGGTCCGAAGTTGTGGCCGAGAGCCGCGCCGGTGATCACACGCCAGTCGTTCGCATTGGCCTGCGCTATGGTTTCATCCTGTTCGTGATGTCCGAGGTGATGTTCTTCTTTGCCTGGTTTTGGTCGTTCTTCAAACATCGCATGTACCCGATGTACGACTATGCCGGCACCGAGTACATCCAACCGGATATCCACGCTGTTGACCCGTTCCATCTGCCGCTGATCAACACTCTGGTCCTGCTGCTTTCGGGCTGCGCGATCACCTGGGCTCACCACGCTTTGGTCCACGACAACGACCGCAAGGCGCTGATCAATGGTCTGGCCATCGGTATCGTTCTGGGCATCGCGTTTACGTTCCTGCAGGCCTTCGAATATTACGAATTGCTGGCCCATGATGGCTGGGAATTCGGTGGCGACCAGTTCTATTCGAACTTCTTCATGGCAACCGGTTTCCACGGCGCGCACGTGATTATCGGGACGATCTTCCTGACCGTCTGCCTGATCCGGGCTCTACGTGGTGATTTCACACCCGAAAAGCACGTCGGATTTGAGGCGGCCGCATGGTACTGGCACTTCGTTGACGTCGTCTGGCTGTTCCTGTTCTTCGCCGTTTACATCTGGGGTCAGGCCCCGCTGATGTGACGCCGGTCAGCTGATCCAATTGCAAAAGCCGCCCTATGGGGCGGCTTTTTCTCTATTCCGGGCGCAATATTGCGCCCGATACAATTGTGAGGTTGCTTTTCTGCAGGCGCAGCCCTTAACAAGACGCCGGCTCTTGCAGAGCCTTCGAATAATCTAACCTGGTCCTGACATGCGCCGCATTCTCTTCCTGCTGATTTTTGGTATTGCCGGACTGGCGGTCCTTGTGTCGTTGGGTGTTTGGCAGGTTCAAAGGTTGGCGTGGAAGCAGGGCGTGCTGGCCGAGATCGACAGCCGGATCTCAGCGGAACCGGTCGGTTTGCCCGATACGGTCTCGCCTGATGCCGACAAGTACTTGCCGGTCACGATCACCGGCGACTTGGTGCCGGGCGAGATACACGTTCTGGTCTCGGTCAAGCAGGTCGGGGCAGGGTACCGTATCATCCAGTCTTTCAGCACCGAGGACCGGACTATTTTGGTGGATCGCGGCTTTGTTCCCGTGACGGCCAAGCAAGACAAGCGCCTCAACGGTTCTATGGAGGTTACCGGAAACCTGCACTGGCCGGACGAGATCGACAGCTACACGCCCGAGCCGGACATTGACGATAACATCTGGTTTGCCCGCGATGTGCCCAATCTGGCGGCAGCTCTGGGGGCCGAGCCGATCCTGCTGATCGCGCGCTCGCAAACCGACCCGGGAATCACGCCCTTGCCTGTCGATACAGCGGGCATCCCGAACGACCACCTGCAATATGCAATCACCTGGTTTGGCCTCGCCCTGGTTTGGGCCGCGATGACCGGGTACTTCCTGTGGCGCAATCGCGCCCCTTCTGAGAGTGACGCGACATGAAATACATCTCGACCCGCGGGCAGGCGCCCGAACTGACGTTTGAAGAAGCGATGCTGACCGGGCTGGCCCGTGATGGTGGCCTGTATCTGCCTGCTGAAATCCCGGTTATGACACAGGACGAGATCGCGGCGCTGGCGGGTCTGCCCTATGAGGAAATCGCGTTTCGAGTAATGTGGCCCTATGTAAGCGGGTCCTTCGCAGAGGACGAGTTCAAAGAGATCATTGCCCGCGCTTATCAGGGCTTTGGTCATGACGCCCGGGCACCCTTGAAGCAGCTGAACGAGAACCACTTCCTGCTGGAGCTGTTCCACGGACCCACGCTGGCGTTCAAAGACTTTGCCATGCAACTGATCGGCCAGCTGTTCCAGGTGGCGCTCAAGCGGCGCGGAGATCGTGTGACCATCGTGGGTGCGACAAGCGGCGATACCGGATCTGCAGCGATCGAGGCGTTCCGGGGATTGGACGCGGTAGATGTGTTCATCCTGTTTCCGCATGGCCGTGTCTCGGAGGTTCAGCGCCGTCAGATGACCACACCGGCAGACAGCAACGTGCATGCGCTGGCCGTGGATGGCGATTTCGACGATTGTCAGGCCGCGCTGAAGGACATGTTCAACGATTTTGATTTCCGCGACGGGGTGAAGCTGGCAGGGGTGAACTCGATCAACTTTGCGCGGGTGCTGGCCCAGATCGTCTATTACTTTTCGGCTGCCGTCAGTCTCGGCGTACCGCACCGCAAGGTCAGCTTCACTGTGCCGACCGGTAATTTCGGTGACATCTTTGCGGGCTATCTGGCCAAGCGCATGGGCCTGCCGATTGACCGTCTGGTGGTTGCAACCAACCAAAACGACATCCTGCATCGCTGCCTGTCAGGCGACGGATATTTCAAGGGTGACACTATCCCTTCGATCAGCCCGTCTATGGATATTCAGGTCAGCTCAAACTTTGAACGCGCGCTGTACTATGCCTATGGCGAGGATGGCAGCGCTGTGGCTCAGTTGATGGATGAGCTTAAGAATGGTGGTTTCAACGTAAGCCAGGGCGCGATGGAAGCCCTGCGTGAGAATTTCGACTCGGGAAGAGTGTCCGAAGACGAAACGCTGGAAACGATCAAATCCACGCTGGATCATAGCGCTGAACTGGTCTGCCCGCACACTGCCGTCGGTATCAAGGTCGCCGAAGAGCATCGCGCCGCCGACGTGCCGATGATCACACTGGCCACTGCACATCCGGCGAAATTCCCGGCTGCGGTCGAGAAGGCCAGTGGTGAACATCCGCCTCTTCCATCCCGCATGTCTGATCTGTATGAACGTCCGGAACGGGTGACCCGCATTGCCAATGATCTGGGCACCCTTGAGGATCATATCAGAAGGCATATTGCTGAGTGACTGTCAGACAAGACCAACTGAAGAACGGATTTCGTATCGTCAGTGAACAAATGCCGGGGCTGCAATCGGCGGCCATCGGCATCTGGGTGACCGCCGGCGGGCGGCATGAGCGGATCGAACAGAACGGGATCGCGCATTTCCTTGAGCATATGGCGTTCAAGGGAACCAAGCGTCGGTCCGCCTTGCAAATCGCCGAAGCGATCGAGGATGTGGGCGGCTATATCAACGCCTATACTTCGCGTGAAGTTACGGCCTATTACGCGCGCGTTCTGAAAGACGACGTAGCGCTGGCAATGGATGTGATCGGCGACATCGTTCTGAACCCAGTTTTCGACCCGCGTGAGATTGAGGTCGAGCGCGGCGTGATCCTGCAGGAGATCGGTCAGGCCTATGACACGCCCGACGATGTGATCTTTGATTGGTTGCAGGAGCAGAGCTATCACGACCAGCCTCTGGGTCGCACCATTCTGGGCCCGACCGAACGCGTCAGCGCGTTCTCGCGCGAAGACCTGTCCGGTTTCGTGTCTGAACACTATGGCCCGGACCAGATGATCCTGTCCGCAGCTGGAGCCGTGGACCACGATGCGTTGATGAAAATGGCCGAAGAGATGTTTGGCCATCTTCAGCCGCGCAAAGGGCTGATCGCCGAGCCCGCACGCTTTACTGGCGGTGAAGCGCGGCAGGAGAAAGAGCTGGAGCAGGCCCATTTCGCGTTGGCGCTGGAAAGCCCCGGCTATCGGGACGATGAGATCTACACGGCACAGATTTACTCCACCGCTTTGGGCGGGGGTATGTCCTCGCGCCTGTTTCAGGAGGTGCGTGAGACGCGTGGCCTTTGCTACACGATCTTTGCGCAGACCGGGGCGTATGCCGATACCGGCACAACGACAATCTACGCTGGCACATCGGCGGATCAGGTCGCGGAACTGGCCACCATCACCATCGATGAGATGAAACGCGCCGCCGAAGATATGAGCGCAGAAGAGGTTGCGCGTGCCCGCGCGCAGATGAAAGCCGGAATGCTGATGGGGCTGGAAAGCCCCTCAAACCGGGCAGAGCGTTTAGCGCGTCTGGTGCAGATTTGGGACCGTGTGCCATCGCTTGAGGACACGGTTGCCAAGATCGACGCCGTCAGCACTGGTGATGTCCGGGCGTTCGCCGAGAAGATGGCGGTCCAGGCCCCGGCGGCCCTGGCGCTTTATGGCCCGGTTTCCGCCGCGCCGACACTGGCTGAATTGCAGGAGAGGCGCGCGGCGTGATGCTGTTGGGCAGACGCAAGCTGAAACTCGAAACCGAGCGCCTGAGTTTGCGCCCGCCCGTGCATTCCGATTTCAACGATTGGGCGGCTTTGCGGCGTGCGTCCAAGGAGTACCTGACGCCGTGGGAGCCGGTCTGGGCCAAGGACCACCTCAGCCGGAAATCCTTCACGAACCGGGTCTATTGGGCGCAGCGCTCTGTCGCGGGCGGTACTGCGATCCCTTTGTTTCTGTTCCGCCGCTCTGATGATGTGCTGGTCGGGGCTATCACTCTGGACAATGTCCGCCGTGGTCCGGCACAGGCCGGGACATTGGGATACTGGACCGGTCAGTCATTCGCCCGGCAGGGTTATATGCGCGAGGCCATCGGCGCCGTCGTTCATCACGCTTTCACCCGGTTGGACCTCAGCCGGATCGAGGCCGCCTGTTTGCCCGAGAACAAACCGTCACGTGGCTTGCTGGAAAGCTCGGGGTTTAAATACGAGGGCGTGGCGCAATCGTATCTGCAGATCAACGGGCGGTGGCGGACGCATGTGCTGTATGCCAGCCTACGGTCAGACCGGCGCGGAAAGACCGACGCGGGGTAGGTCGATGGCGCGGGCAAAACAGCCAATGATCTGGATCAGCGATGCGATGGTGAGCGTTTCAAGCATCAAAGGGTTTGAGGCAGACATTGTCCTGAGGGATATGGAACGCGCTGTTGAAGCTATGAAGCGAAACAGACTTGGAGAACCGCAGTCAGAAGACTGTTTCCCGAAAGAAATGTACGCGAAGTACAACGACAAAAAGGAAAAGAAGCAGCCTGATTTCTTTATGGCTGGAGGTCTGTGGACGGTGTCTTCCGCGTGTGCAGCGGTTCTGCACCAGTTTGATCTCGGTGAAGGCAACCTCTACCCCGTCAAACTGTTTCAGCATGATCGTACCACACCGGTTGAAGGCGAGTACTTCTGTTTGAACTTCGGTGCGCAAAAGACAGCTGTCCTGACAGATCAATCTCCGCGCATAGACAAACCATATGAAAACCACGACATCTGGGAGCCGCCCGGGGCAATGCAAGACAAGGATATTGCGGTCAGCGCTTTGGCCTTGGATGGCCCGGACCTCTGGATAGATACTCAGATGCGCCGCGCGTTTTTTGTGAGTGATCCGTTGGCTCAAGCGTTGCGTGCAGCAAAAGTTTCCCGTCCTTTTAAGCTGCGGAAGTGCATGGTTCTCTGAACTGCTCTGGACGACCTAACGCGTGAAAGCACTGATGCAAAATCTACAGGCGTGACTTACCTTCGTTCTGCGCTACACTCCGGATATGCGCTGGGTTGTGGCAGCATTGATGGTGGTTTCAGGCGCGGCTGCGGCGCAGGAGCGGCGGCCGAGCCATTGCATTGCCATTGCGGACGCGGCACCGGGGATCGAGTACCTTCACAAAGCTGCCTGGCAGGACCCGGTGCCTGAGTTCTCGGTCAGGATCAGCTATATTGCACACGCGTCCTTCCTGATTCAGACCCAAGGCGGGTTGAATGCGGTGACGGACTTCACGGGCTTTATCGGTAGTGCTGATCTGATCCCGGATGTGGTGACGATGAACCATGCCCACAGTACACATTGGACCGCACACCCGGATCCTGCCATCCCAAATGTGCTGCCGGGGTGGGGCGAGTTTGGTCAGGGGATAGAACACTATCTCGATCTGGGCGAGATGCTGGTACGCAATGTTTCGACCGATATCCGATCCGCCTATGCCGGAGTGGAAGAGCGCGGCAATTCAATCTTTGTTTTCGAGGTCGAAGGGCTGTGCATCGGGCATCTGGGTCATTTGCATCATGTGCCTTCTGACGAGCAATTCGCGGCGTTGGGGCGACTGGATGTGGTCATGGCCGCCGTCGATGGCGGCACGACGATGCCTTTGCCTGACATGATCACGGTGCTTAAGCGGCTGAAGAGTTCGGTTATCATTCCGATGCACTGGTTCTCGGGCTTTTCGCTGGACCGGTTTCTGGTCGATATCCGCAACGACTTCCCCGTCGAGCGGAAAGGTGTGTCAGAAATCACCGTGTCCCTACGGACCCTGCCGGATCGTCCGACCGTTGTCGTTCTGGAGCCGCAATACCTCATCGATTTGGAATAGGGCTTGCCCGGAGGCTGTGCCTTGGGCAAGGAAAGGGTATGAGACTGAACCCTGCCGATGAAAGTTTTGCCCAATCGATCCGCGCCGCCCTGGGGAACGACGTATTGCGCCCCGTGGAGGATCGGTATCTTGAGGAGCCGCGCCGCAGGTTTGCCGGTCATGTGGGCGTATTGGCGATGCCACGGACGGTCGAAGAAGTCTCGACCCTTGTGCGGTTGGCTTCAGATGCAGCAGTTCCAGTGGTGCCTTACGGCGGCGGCACCGGGCTAGTGGGTGGGCAGGTCATGACCGACGGCCCCACGCCATTGCTGATCTCGTTGGAGCGCATGTCAAAAATTCGCGCGGTCTATCCGACTGAGAACATCCTGATTGCCGAAGCGGGCGCCGTTCTGGCCGATGTTCAGGCTGCGGCGGAAGAGGCCGACCGGCTGTTTCCGCTGGCGTTGGCCGCACAGGGGTCATGCCGGATTGGTGGCAACCTTTCGACCAATGCGGGCGGGGTCAATGTGCTGCGCTACGGTAATGCGCGAGATCTGTGTCTGGGCCTTGAGGCCGTTCTACCGAACGGCGAAATCTGGCACGGTCTTAGCCGTTTGCGCAAGGACAACACAGGGTACGATCTGCGCAACCTGCTGATTGGAGCGGAAGGCACGTTGGGGATCATCACGGCCGCCTCATTGAAATTGTTTCCGCGCCCGGCTGAGGTTGGTACTGCGATGTTTCAGGTCGCTTCGCCAGAGGCGGGCATAGACCTGTTGGCTCTGGCCCGCGATCAGGTGGGCGAGGGGGTCAGCACTTTTGAATTGATCCACAAGCAAGGTCTGCAATTCCTGTCCGAGGTTTTGCCCGACGTGCGGCAACCCTTTTCGACGCAGCCTGAATGGTCAGTTTTGATTGAATTGGGGCTGTCAGGTGGCGTGTCACCGGCCGAGGCATTGATGGCGCTGTTCGAGACGGCTGAGGCAGGCGGGTTTGTCCGCGATGCTGTTGTTGCCCAAAGCGAGGCGCAGCGAGATGAGCTATGGGCCGTGCGTGAGCGTATCCCCGAGGCAAATCGGTTGATCGGATCGGTCTCCAGTCACGATATCTCGATCCCGATCTCGCGCATTCCTGAGTTCATTCAGCGCGGTTCCGAGGTAGTTAATGCGTTGGGGACGTTCCGCATCAACTGCTTTGGTCATCTGGGCGACGGTAATCTCCACTACAACGTCTTTCCACCTCAGGGGCGCGACAGGTCCGACTATGACGCGCAACGCCAAGGCGTGAAGAGCGCGGTCCATGATCTTGTCGAAGCGTTCGGTGGTTCCGTCAGTGCGGAACACGGTATCGGCCGCCTTAAAACGGATGACCTGGAGCGTTATGGTGATCCGGTGAAGCTGAGTGCTATGAGAGCAATAAAGACGGCACTTGATCCGAAAGGCATCATGAACCCCGGGGCCGTTCTGAAAGGGTAAGCGCGGCCCGGAGACCAAGGCCGCGCACAGGATTTATGAAGCAGGCAGAATGACCTTGTCGATCACATGAATGACTCCATTTGAAGTCTCAATATCTGCCTGAACAACGTTGGCGTCATTGATCATCACGCCGTTGTCCAGATCCACCGTGATTTCTCCGCCCTGAACTGTCGCAGCGGTCATGTCATCCGACAGATCGCCGGACATCACTTTTCCGGGGACCACGTGATAGGTCAGGATCGCAACGAGCTGATCCTTATTTTCGGGCTTGAGAAGCGTTTCAACCGTGCCTTCGGGCAGGGCGGCAAAAGCCTCGTCTGTTGGAGCGAAAACGGTGAACGGACCTTCGCCCTTCAGCGTATCGACCAATTCTGCGGCCTGAACGGCTGCTACAAGCGTTTCAAAGCTGCCAGCGCCGACAGCGGTGTCGACGATATCCTTGGAGTGGCCATCAGCATACGCGGCCGTTCCGACCAAAAAGCTTGCGACACCGGCAATTGCGAGTTTGCGAAACATGATAAGTAATCCCTTGTTGGGATGCCCTTGGTGGCATCAATCGGGATACGGGTAGTCGTTGCAAAAAGATCATTGAATGTGGCGATTTATAAGAGTTGACCCAGCAAAAAACCGCGCTAAGCCAGCGCGGTTTCAGATTTCCACACAAAAACATGTGAACGCGCGGGCGCTCAGAGGCCCTCGAACTCGCACAGGACGTGGACGTCCATGCCCATGTTCTCAAGCACTTTCCGCCCGCCCAGCTCGGGCAGGTCGATGATGAACGAGCATGAAACGATCTCGCCCCCAAGCCGTTCGATCAGCTTGATCCCGGCGGCAGCCGTGCCACCCGTGGCCAGCAGATCGTCGACAACGAGGATTTTCTCGCCCGGCTGGATCGCGTCATCGTGAATTTCGACGATGGCATCACCGTATTCCAGTTTGTAATCCTGGCTGATCGTGGTGCCGGGCAGCTTGCCCTTTTTCCGGATCGGCACAAAGCCAACGCTCAGCTGGTGGGCGATGGCACCGCCAAGGATGAAACCCCGCGCCTCGAGGCCCACGACCTTGTCAATGCGTTCACCGGCGTAGGGGTGGAGCATCTGATCGATCGCCATGCGAAATCCGCGCGGGTCGGCGAACAGCGTGGTGACATCCCGAAACATGATCCCTTCATGTGGGAAATCAACGATGGTCCGAATGTAATCCTTGACCGACTTGTTCCTGGACATGGCGAACCCCTTTGGCGTCAAAACACGCTGGGGTGTTTGGCCCATCGGGGTCAGTCATGCAAGGAAAGATTGCGCTCGCTTACTTGCGACGTTTCGGCAGCGCGTTCGGCAGGCCGTAATAGCGGTACAGCGTGTCGGGCAACCACGACAGGTGCGGTTTGCGCCAATTGCGCTGGTCTCGCAAAAGAAATGCCTGAGCAGCATGAAGGTTCATTGCCATAATCCTTTTTTATTGTTAGGTGCTCGATAACTACAACCTCTATGCTATGTATATACAATGCATCGCGAATAGAATCAAGGTCTGGATGGAGACGGTGCGCGTGGGAAAGAAAGACGGTAAAGTTTCTACTAAGAAAAACAGTCAGTTGGTCCTGCGTCTGGATAAGGATGAGCGGGACGCTTTTGTTGAGCTGTGTAAAGAACTGGACACCTCAGCCGCGCGGGAAATCCGTCGGTTCATTCGCGGGTTTATGAAAGAACACGCCGAGGATTGAACCCTCAGGCCGGGCGGCGCAGAACGGCAGTGGCCACACCCATCCCGATAAGTGTTAAGCCTCCGAAGCGGGTCATGGCGGTGATGACACCTGTTCGGCCAATAACCCGGCGCAGGCGATCCGCGAGCAGGGCATAGGCCAAGGCATTCAGCCATGCCAGGCCTACAAAAGTCGCTATCAGAATTGCGAATTGCGGGCCCAGCGGGTCGGCCGGGCGTATGAACTGCGGCACGAAAGCGATGAAGAATGCGATGGATTTTGGGTTCAGCGCCGTCACGGCAGCCGCATGGCCAAATACGCTGTGGGCAGTGACATCGCGTTCAGTGGCCACTTCCTCCATTCCACCCGAAGGTACGCTGCGCAGCAGTTTGATCCCCAACCAAATCAGATAGGCAGCGCCCACCCATTTCAGCACCGAAAACAGTGTGGCCGAAGCCAGAACCAGCGCGCCCAGTCCCAAAAGCGAGGCTGTCATGGCGACCAGATCGCCAACGGCAACCCCAGTCGCGGACGCAACAGCTACGCTGCGCCCTTTGGACAGAGCGTAGCTGAGCACCAGCAGAACAGTTGGGCCGGGGATCAGCAGCAATGCAGTAGACGCGGCCACGAAGGCAAGCCAAAGGTCAGGAGACATGGGAAATCCTGTGATTGAATCCCAACTACCAAGCCCTGACCGGGACCCGAGGTCAAGCCCTGCGTGGCTGCGTTACCCTACGCATCAATGCTTCAAGCGGGCCGCGCTTGAATTTGCTGGACCACAGAAGGGCGTACACGGACGAAGCCGCACAGAACCCGAGCGCATACGCCACGATTTGCGGTGCACTGAGGGACCCGTCCAGAAGTCCGGCTTCTTCCAGTATGCCCATGCCGATCAGGATATGCGCCACGTACAAGGTCAGGCTTTGCCGACCCGGCGCGGTCAGCATTGGACCAACGCGCAGCTTTTCGATCCCCGGCCAGAGCTTCAGCAACAACCCGATCACAACGCAAGCCGAGCCGGTCCCCGCAACAATGTAAAACGGCCCCGGAGGAATGGCTTCGGAACCCAAATACAGCGCCAGTTCCGGTTCCGAGACCAGCATTTGCGGGAACAGCGTCAACACTGCGGCTCCGAACCCCCACATGATCAGCCGATGCTGAATACAGATCGTATGCAGTTCAGATCGCCCGAGGGCCATGCCGATCAGTAGAAACGCAGCCCAGGGAAAGACCGGATGCCAGCCGTTGAAGAACAGGTTGCGCATGAAGCCGGGCACGCTCCACAGGTCGGTGTATGTCAGCGTGTCCCAGTCCCAGCCCTGGTCGTAGTTGAAGACCATGGTGGCAATGAATGCCAGTGCTATCACCCCCAATGACCCCAGCCACAATGCACCCGCAGGGGTAGTCAGGAAAACCGCACCGACCACGAAGTACACCGCGTAGAAATGCAGGATGTCGGCGTCAAAAACGGTCATATTGATTAGACCCAGTACGAATAGAAAGGCCGCGCGTCGCAGCAGAACTGGCGCCGAAACATCCGACAGCCCAATTCCGATGCCAGCCAGAATGACAAACAGGGCCGCCGCACGACCCTCCAACGAGTCGATCAGGATCGAAGCCCAGTCGTCGCCCGGTGCAACCTGTGCCGCGATGCGAAAATTCACCAGAACCATTCCGCAAAAGGCCAAAAACCGGGCTGCGTCCAATGCCTCGAGACGTTTCATGCGATCCCTCAGTTTCGCCAGTGGTTGCCGAAACAAATCGGGAGGTTCCGCATGTGATTTCAAGACGTTCGGGCAAAAAGAACCCAAGCCGTGCAAGGTGGCAACATGTATGAAGATTGGATTAAGTATGGTCCACGCGGCTTGAATCAGGTCCTGCCGCCACCAACCTTGGGGCGCAACGCAACAATCGGAGAGACCGATGGTTCAGATACATCTTGCAGACTCGGACGCGGCTCCTGAAGCCGCCCGGTCGAGAACCGCGCGGGTAAAAGGCATTCTGATCCTTTTGGTCCCGGTGTTGGCAGTGATCTATGCCGGAATCGTTGGGTATATGTACGTCAACCAGCAATCCCTGCTGTTCAAACCCGCCGGTGAATTGCCAGCGCCAAACACAGTCGGTCTGGCGGATGTTGATACCGTTTCCCTGACGATGTCGGATGGCACCGAATTGACTGCATGGTCTGCGCCGCCGGCATCTGAGGGCGCGCCGACGGTTTTGTTTTTTCATGGCCAAACCGGCAATCTGGGCGACCGCGCAGACCGGATGAGAGAGATCCTCAACAGCGGTTTCGGCCTGTTGGCCCCCAGCTATCGCGGATATCCGGGCAGTGAGGGCGAGCCATCCGAGGTGGCGCTGATTTCCGACGGGATCCAGATTTACGATCAACTGGATGGGGAAGGCGCGGACATTGTTCTGCACGGTCAAAGTCTTGGAACCGCAGTGGCCGCCGCCGTCGCGGAACAGCGTCCAAATGCAGAGCTATTGGTTCTTGAGGCGCCCTTTACAGCGACGGTCGACGTCGCGGCGGAGAGGTACCCCTGGTTACCCGTGCACGCTCTGATGCGGGATCAGTTCGCGACGCGTGACCTGATCAAAGACATCACGGTGCCCACCCTGATTTTCCACGGGACCGAAGACGAGACGGTCCCGCTGCATCATAGTGAGGCACTGGCGGCTATGGCGGGGGATACTGCTGAGATCCACGTCATCCCGGATGGCACCCACAACGACCTCTGGTCGCATGGGTTGTGGGATCAGGTTCAACAGTCCTTGCCAGCGAACTGAGTGTGCTGATCAGAGAACCCGACCGGCAACTGCATCCAGTTTGGCCAACAAGGTGGGGTCGCGTTTCTCCGGCGCGGTCAAGATGGCATATTCCAACGCGCGGTCGCAGCCATGGGGGCAGGGCTCGCGCTCGGATCCCAGCAGATCAGGCAGGCCTTTCACCAGCGCGCGACCTTTCTCGGCATTTCCTGTCAGAGTGGCGATGATTGAGGTCACGTCCACCTCGCCGTGATCCGGGTGCCAACTGTCATAATCGGTGACCATGGCAATCGAGGCGTAACAAAGCTCGGCCTCACGCGCGAGTTTGGCTTCGGGCATGTTGGTCATCCCGATCACGTCGCAGCCCCATTGCTCGCGGTACATCCTGGATTCTGCCAGGGTCGAGAACTGCGGCCCCTCCATCGCCAGATAGGTGCCGCCGCGATGGATGTTGATTCCGGCGGCTTTGCCGGCGGTTTCGCAGGCGTCAGACAGGCGCGGGCAGGTGGGGTGTGCGACGCTGACATGGGCAACGCAGCCGGCTCCGAAAAAGCTCTTTTCGCGCGCGAATGTTCGGTCGATGAACTGATCGACGATCACGAAATCCCCTGGCGCCATATGCTCGCGGAATGACCCGCAGGCCGAGACCGAGATCACATCCGTCGCGCCCAGCCGTTTCAGTGCGTCAATGTTGGCCCGATAAGGGACTTCGGTTGGGGAATGCACGTGACCGCGGCCATGGCGCGGGAGAAAGGCCATATCCACGCCATTCAGCGAGCCAGTCAGGATTTGGTCCGACGCATCCCCCCAAGGCGTTTCAACCGTGACCCATTCCGCATTTTCCAACCCGTCGATGTCGTAAATGCCTGATCCGCCGATGATGGCAATTCTGGTCTTGGTCATGGCTGCTCTCCACGTGAAAAAACTGTCCCGGAGTTTCTGCGTGGCCGTTGTGGGTTTGGCAAGTGGCTTCAAGGGTTTGTGTAGTGCGCTCGTCAGCTATGCGTCTTGCGCATATCAGGGTCCCGCTTGGCGCGGTATCTAACGGCAGTCATGACAGGTAAAAGGCCCCTTTCGCGCGAACATACAAATCCACAGGACGTCCCATGCCACGAGCCATGCTGGCAAGTTTTGCCAATCGTATAGCCAAACCCGATCTCCGCTGGGTTCCTGACGAGGGGCTGACTGTCTCGCGCCTGAGGATTGAAGTGCTGTCCGGCCTGACGGTTGCTCTGGCACTGGTTCCGGAAGCTGTGGCTTTTGCATTTGTTGCTGGGGTGCACCCGCTGGTAGGTCTTTACGCCGCCTTCATGGTGGGCCTGATCACCGCGTTAATCGGTGGGCGTCCGGGCATGATTTCGGGTGCAACCGGCGCTTTGGCCGTTGTCATGGTGGCGTTGGTTGCCGAACACGGGGTGGAATACCTGTTCGCCACGGTGGTTTTGATGGGTATTCTGCAGGTTATTGCCGGCGCAATGCACTGGGGCCGCTTCATTCGATTGGTGCCGCATCCGGTGATGTTGGGCTTTGTGAACGGACTGGCCATCGTGATCTTCCTGGCGCAGATGGGACAGTTCAAAGTTCCGGGCAGCATGGAGAATACGGGTCACGGCATGGGCGGCGGCGAATGGCTCTCGGGTCTGCAGCTTTACACCATGCTGGGTCTTGTTGCACTGACGATGGCCGTGATCTGGATCATGCCGCGTATCACGCGGATTGTGCCTGCTCCGCTGGCCGGGATCGTAGTTGTAGCTGCGCTGGTGATCGGTTTTGGGTTGGATGTGCCACGCGTTGGCGATCTGGCGTCGATCGAGGGCGGGCTGCCGCAGTTCCATATCCCGATGGTGCCGCTGAACTTTGACACCCTAGAAATCATCTTGCCTTACGCCGTGATTCTGGCCGCAATCGGCCTGATTGAATCCCTGCTGACGCTGAACCTTGTCGGAGAGATCACCGGCAAACGGGGTGGAGCGTCGCAGGAATGTATTGCACAGGGTGTCGCCAACGTCGCCACCGGCTTCTTCGGTGGCATGGGTGGTTGCGCCATGATCGGTCAGTCGATGATCAACGTGAAATCCGGCGGCCGCACGCGCATCGCTGGGATCGCGGCGGCGCTGTTCCTGCTGATCTTTATCCTGTTCGCTTCGCCTCTGATTGAGCAAATCCCGCTGGCCGCACTGGTCGGGGTGATGTTCATGGTGGTGATCGGAACCTTTGCCTGGAACTCGTTCAAGATCATGCGGAAAGTGCCGTTGATGGACGCTTTCGTCATCGTACTGGTGACTGTCGTGACAGTGATGGAAGACCTTGCGGTTGCTGTGGTCGTCGGCGTGATCGTCTCGGCATTGGCTTACGCCTGGAACAACGCCAAGCGCATCCATGCAGTCACACGGGAATCGACCACGGAAGAGGGCGCAAAGGTCTATGAAATTCAGGGGCCGTTGTTCTTTGGCTCGTCTGATGGCTTTGTCGAGCTGTTTGATGTGCCGAACGATCCCGACATCGTCATCGTTGATTTCGCCGAAAGCCGCGTTGTGGACCAGTCGGCTCTGCAGGCAATTGAAAACATCGCAGCCAAATACGAAGCCGCGGGCAAACGTGTGATGCTGCGTCACCTCAGCCGCGATTGTCACAAGCTGCTGAACAAGGCCGGTCACCTGATGGTCGACAGCGACGACGACCCGGATTACGAACTGGCGGTCGATTACTCTGTCCGCACCGGCATTCTGGGCGGGCACTGATAGAAAGGCGGCCGATTTGGCCGCCTTTTACGTTGGAGCGATCCGTTCCAATTCCTCGATGTTTCCAGTCAGCAGCGCCTCTTCGGCGTCGGCAATCATCTCGGCGGGCCAATCCCACCAACTCAAATTCAGAAGCCGGTCGATGGTGTCTTTGTCGAACCGAAAGCGTCGCACTTCGGCCGGGTTTCCAGTGGCTATCGCATAGGGCGGTACTTCGCCGCGAACGACGGATCCGGCTCCGATGATTGCCCCGGAACCGATCCGTGCACCGGGCAGGATCATTGCGCCATAGCCGATCCAGACATCGTGCCCGATAAGCGTGTCGCGGGTATCGGGCTGGTATCCTGTCATCCGCTCGGGGTCGAACACCGGAAACGGAAAACTGGTCAGCCCGTCCATCGCATGATTGGCTGAGGAAGTGATGAACCGAACTCCATGGGCGATCTGGCAGAACTTGCCCAGCACCAGCTTTTCCCGAGAAAAGGGAAATAGGTAGGGTGCCAGACGAATGGCCCAATCCGCTGGCGCGTCGAAATCCGAGGCGTAGCTGAACGCGCCGGCCTCAAATCTTGGATGATCGATGGCTTGTGACAGAAACACTGTGCCACGATGCTCGGCACCGTCGGGAAGCGTGATCGGGTACCTGCGAGATGGGTCGGGTAGGGGCATCAATCATCCGGTCTGGAAAGGCTGAACAACTCGGTGACCACCGAGTAATCCCGGTATCCAAGTCGCGCCAGCGGTTGGAACGTTGTGACGTCAAACATGCCGTCCTTCAGGCAATCGTCGCGCAGGTGCACGCCCTTGACCTCGCCAAAAACAACGCGGTTGGCTTCGCCGGGAAGGGTAACGATCTGCGTCAGCTTGCACTCAAGCGCCGCCGGTGCACCCTCGATCCGGGCGCAGGGGATGGTTTCGCATTCTACCGGCGTCAGCCCGGCATGTCCGAACTCATCAACGTCTTTTGGCAGACCAGCCGAGCTTGCGTTCATTGCATCCCGGTGTGCGTGGGCCACGACGTTGACGCAGAACACCCCGGTCGCCTTGATATTGGCAAGGCTGTCTTTTGCGCCGTCCTGATCGTGTTTGGTCCCGGTTGAGGCAAACATGACCTGAGGCGGCGTGTAAGCAACGCCGTTGAAGAACGAATAAGGTGCCAGATTGTTGATCCCATCTGCATCACGTGTCGAGATCCAGCCGATCGGCCGCGGGGTGATAATGGCGTTGAATGGGTTATGCGGCAGGCCGTGGCCGTCTTCGGGGCGATAGAACATATGGTCTCCAAGCGTTTGCCCAAGGCGTACCGAAGTGCTAGGGCGAATGCCAGCAAGGAAAAGAGGGCAGGGGTGCAGCAGTTCGAGATCAGGCCGGAAGAGCCGGATGATTGGTGGGAGGTCGAAGCTCTCTATGACCTGTGCTTTGCGCCCGGGCGTGAGGCGCTGTCCTCGTATCGTTTGCGCGACGATGTTCCGCCCGTGTCCGGTCTGTCGCTGGTCGCGCGTGATGGGCAGGGCATTCTGGCCGGCGCGATCCGATTCTGGCCCATCCACGTAGGCGCACATGACGCTTTGTTGCTAGGTCCCGTGGCTGTCCACCCAACCCATCAGGGGGAAGGACTGGGCGGATACCTGATCCATCAGGGGCTTGAGGCCGGCCGCGAAAAGGGCTGGCAACGGGTGATGCTGGTTGGTGACGCGCCGTATTATGCCCGTTTCGGGTTCTCGCGCCTGACGGGCGTTGAAATGCCGCCTCCAACCAATCCGGACCGGGTTCTGGGCGCGGAACTGATCCCCGGTGTCTGGTCGAATGTTCATGGCGCAGTGACCCGCTGGACGCGCTGACCTATTGAAACTGCCGCAGTAAGTCCCGATGTTCAATGGCAGGAGGGCTTAAATGCAGGACGTGGTTCTTGTTGAAAAACTGGACACCGAGGCCGAGCTGGACCGGTTGGCCAAGTGTTACAGGTCTGCCGGAGGGCCGGGTGTCAAACTGTTGAACAGTTTGGGCGGATCGGCGGAATCCTTGCTTGAGCAGTTGCCAGCGTCCGTACGGCAGGGCCTTACGGGCGCGACCGAGCAAGCATTGTGGCTTGCGATGCACGCGGCCGAGGGATCCCGGCGCGCAGTTCCGGATCAGAAACCGTGGGTCAACACCGCTGTCGCGACCGCAATGGGCGCCGCGGGCGGGCTGGGCGGCGTGTCTACAGCCCTGATGGAATTGCCTGCAACCACGGCCATGCTGTTGCGTGCCATTCAGGGGGCGGCCTCCCGCGAAGGGTTTGATCCGTCCGAGGAAGGCGTGAAATTCGACTGCGTCCAGGTTCTGTCTGCCGCTGGTCCATTGTCCTACGATGACGGAGCCGATTTGGGGTTCTTTTCGGTGCGTCTGACTTTGACCGGCCCTGCAATGCAACGGCTGATAGCGGCAGTTGCTCCGCGCTTGTCAGTCGTGCTTGGCCAGAAGCTGGCAGCGCAATCGGTTCCTGTTTTGGGCGCCATCGCCGGGGGCGGAACGAACTACGTTTACACCCGTTACTATCAGCAGGTCGCTCGGGTTCATTTCGGTTTGCGCCGACTGGCGATTGATGCGGATATCCCTCATGAAGATCTGGTGAGCAAGCTGGCATCCCGAATTTAGATCGCTGCAAAGACTTGGAACAAACCGCTTTATATGGTATCCAAGCCCCTACCAACCCCTAATAAAACACAAGATCATGGGTTGGCATATAGGGACGGATTCAATCTGAAAGGCGGTTCAGCGTGGTCGATGCAGGGCTTTCGATCCACTTGCAGGGAAAAAGCAAACGTCTTCAATTGATGCATCAGTCGGCCGCCTTGTGCTATCGCATTAAGCAGGGTCGGCCCGAGGTTTTGCTTATCACAACGCGTAAATCGCACCGCTGGATCATACCCAAGGGATGGTTGATCGATGGTTTGACCCCGTCCCAAACCGCCACGCAGGAAGCCTGGGAAGAAGCCGGCGTAAAAGGTAAATGCGCCGCGGATCTGTTGGGTCGCTTCACCTATTTGAAAAACCTTCCCAACAAAGGGCCTGTCTTGTGTTTGGTAGACGTTTTTCCGCTATATGTTCGGTCGATTGTATCGAATTTCCCTGAACGGGACGAACGCAAAAGAATATGGGTTTCGCCTAAAAAGGCGGCCTCTCGGGTCAAATTCCCCGAACTCTCCCAATTGTTACGCAAACTGGGACCAGTTCTGCACTGACTTGCCTTGCGAAGGGCTTGATCTTGCCATGTCTGTGGGTATCTATTTGGCTACCGATATTTGGACGGAACATGATTCAATACGCGTTGAAATGCAGCCGGGGCCATACATTTGACAGTTGGTTTCAATCGGCCGCCGCTTACGACAAACTGGCATCCGCAGACATGGTGACATGCGCTGTGTGCGGTGACGTGCACGTTGAAAAGGCGATCATGACCCCCCGGGTCCGTCCGGCGCGCAATACGCAGGCGCCTGAGCCTCAGGACAAGCCAATCAATGTGGCGACCCCGTCGCCGAATATCGAGCAGGTGCTGGCCGATCTGCGGCGTAAGGTGGAAGAGAACTCCGATTATGTTGGCAAGGACTTTGCCAGCGAGGCGCGCAAAATTCATCTGGGTGATGCGCCCGAGCGCGCAATTTACGGCGAGGCCAAGCCCGATGAGGCAAAGGCTTTGATTGAAGACGGTGTGCCGGTTGCGCCGTTACCCTTTTTGCCGACCCGAAAAACGAACTGACCTATGCATGTCGTAATCACTGGGGCCAATCGCGGAATTGGACAAGCTCTGGCCGATCGCTACCGGTCGCAGGGGCATGACGTCACCGGAACCGCTCGGGATGCGAGTGCGCAGGTTGTGCTGGATGTGACAGACCCCGTGCAGCATGCAGCGATGGCGGATGGGTTGGAAGGACGGCCAGTCGACTTGCTGATCTGCAATGCTGGCGTTTATCTGGATAAAGGCCACGGCATCGGCGGATATCCGGCTGAAATGTGGGCTCAGACCTTTGCGGCCAATGTGACGGGCGTGTTTCTGACTGTGCAGGCGCTTTTGCCAAACCTCCGGGAAGCGCAGGGGAAGGTTGTGATTATGTCTTCGCAGATGGCGTCGCATACGCGCGCGCCGGGAGGCAGCTACATCTACCGCGCATCAAAAGCCGCTGCGCTCAACCTGGGGCGCAATCTGGCCGCCGACCTGCGGGATGACGGCGTCGCGGTTGGCATCTATCACCCCGGTTGGGTCCAGACAGACATGGGGGGGGCCGAAGCGCCGCTCACGGTTGACCAAGCCGCAGATGGATTGGTCGACCGCTTTGAGGCGCTTTCCCTCGACAATTCCGGGTGTTTCGAAACCTGGGACGGCCAGCCGCACGCTTATTGACGTTTCAGCGCCGCCGTGGGGATTTCGTAGACCTCATCGGGGTCAATAAAGATCACCGTCAGATCGCCCCGTGTTTCATGGCTGATCCGGGCGGGTGAGCTGCTGGAGCTTGGTACGCCATCCGTGAAATAAATGCTGCGCACCTCGCCACTGCCCAATCCCACCGCCAGAGTCTTGGTCCCGTCGTCGTGGTGGCGCAGCTCGGCATGACAACTGCTCATCGGAGCGCCGCCGGTGGCGCAGGGCACGGTGCCCAGGGCATTCTTGCCGTCTGTTGCGGCCAGTGTGGAAACCTGTGCAAAAGCGGGTGAGGACAGCAGGACAAGGGCTGCGGCAACGCGGAACATGGAAAACCTCTAGGAATATGTGTGGGCTACAGGCTTACACCCTCCGGGACGGTTGTAAAGCAGTCAGGTGCGGACTTCCGAATGGTTTTGAACACTTGCCCTCGCGGTTCCCCTCGCATAAGACGCTCGGGATCAGAAAACCATGGCGCGGAGACACTTGCCCCCATGCCCCTACTCGTGATGAAATTCGGCGGTACGTCGGTTGCCAACCTCGACCGTATCCGCCGCGCGGCGAAACGCATCGGCGTCGAAGTGGCCAAAGGGTATGACGTGATCGTCATCGTTTCGGCCATGTCCGGCAAAACAAACGAGCTTGTGGGCTGGGTCGACGAAACCTCGCCGCTCTACGATGCGCGGGAATATGATGCCGTCGTTTCATCGGGTGAGAACGTGACCGCCGGTCTGATGGCGCTTACGCTTCAGGAAATGGACATCCCGGCGCGCAGCTGGCAGGGCTGGCAAGTTCCGCTAAAGACAACCAGCGCGCACAGCCAGGCCCGGATCGAGGAAATCCCTACCGAGAACCTGAACCAGAAATTTGGTGAAGGCATGAAGGTGGCGGTTGTGGCTGGCTTCCAGGGCATCAGCCCCGAAGGCCGCATCACCACGCTGGGCCGTGGCGGGTCGGATACGACCGCTGTCGCATTCGCGGCCTCATTTGGTGCCGAGCGCTGCGACATCTACACCGATGTGGACGGCGTCTATACAACTGACCCGCGTATCTGCGAAAAGGCGCGCAAACTTGACCGCATTTCGTTCGAAGAGATGCTCGAATTGGCCTCTTTGGGGGCCAAGGTGCTGCAAACCCGCTCGGTCGAGCTGGCAATGCGGTATAAGGTGAAACTGCGCGTGCTTTCTAGTTTCGAAGAACAATCCGACGAGGCCGGTACGCTGGTTGTCGACGAGGAGGATATCATGGAATCCAATGTTGTGGCCGGTGTGGCCTATTCCCGTGACGAGGCCAAGATGACCGTCGTTTCGGTGGCGGACCGCCCAGGTATCGCCTCAACCATCTTTACTGCGCTCAGCGATGAGGGCGTGAACGTGGATATGATCGTTCAGAATATTTCGGACGAGGGGCGCACGGACATGACCTTTTCGTGCCCGACCGATCAAGTGATACGCGCAGAAAAAGCGCTGCTGGCCATCAAGGATGCGGGTGAGCTGAACTATGCCGAACTGGTCGCCGACACCGATGTCTGCAAGGTTTCGGTCGTGGGTATCGGGATGCGTTCTCAGTCCGGTGTGGCGGCCAAAATGTTTAAGGTCCTCTCGGATGAAGGGATCAACATCAAAGTCATTACAACCTCTGAGATCAAAATTTCCGTCCTTGTCGATAGGAAATACATGGAACTTGCGGTTCAGGCACTGCATGATGCTTTTGAATTGGACAAGGCGGCCTGAGCATCCCGGTCAATGGTCGCCTGATACCGTAAGCTGGTTGGGCCATGGCGGAAGGCACCGAAACAGAATCCCGCAAGCTGCTTGGGCGGCTGCGCGAAGAGATGGCGAGCGAGGCCGCCGGTCAGGAACGTCTTGACCGGATAACCCATTTGATTGCTGACAGCATTCGGGCCGAGGTCTGCTCGATCTATCTGTTCCGGGATGCCGATACTCTGGAGCTTTGCGCGACCGAAGGGTTGTCGCCCGAGGCGGTTCACAAAACGCGAATGCGGTTGGGTGAGGGCCTTGTGGGGCGCGTCGCTCAGTCCGGAAAGGTCGTAAACACAGCAGACGCACCTTCAACCAAAGGATTCCGGTACATGCCGGAAACGGGCGAAGAAAGGTTTTCGTCTTTCATTGGGGTTCCGGTTCAGCGTCTGGGTGAGAAACTGGGCGTTCTGGTTGTCCAATCCCGCGACGCGCGCGTGTATTCCGCCGACGAGGTC
Organism: Ruegeria sp. CE8; assembly: GCF_056537465.1. Lineage (NCBI taxonomy): Bacteria > Pseudomonadati > Pseudomonadota > Alphaproteobacteria > Rhodobacterales > Roseobacteraceae > Ruegeria > Ruegeria sp. CE8. The sequence goes on along the minus strand of NZ_JBQFRP010000005.1, from coordinate 83,321 downwards.
TACGCGCTGGAAGTGGTCGCCATGGTTCTGGCGGAAATGGCCGAGCTTGGCGCGTTTGTGGGCGAAGGCGCGGCCTTGTCTCCCCGGCACCAGCAATCGGTACAGTTCAGCGGCGGACCGGCCCAGGAAGGAAGTGCCGAGGGGCATGTCTGGCTGCATGAGCCCCGCGTGGTTGTCACCAATCCGATTGCCGATGACCCCCACCGCGAACGTGAACGCCTGAATGAGGCCGTCGACGAACTGCGCGTGGGCGTCGACAAAATGCTGGAGATTTCGCAGGGCGGCGACAAGGAACAGCTTCAAGTTCTTGAAGCCTATCGGATGTTCGCCAATTCCAAGGGCTGGATGCGCCGGATGGAAGAGGACATCGCGCTGGGCCTCAGTGCCGAAGCCGCAGTTGAGAAAGAACAATCCCAGGCTCGCGCCCGCATGGGGCAGGTGACCGACCCCTATCTGCGCGAACGTCTGGCCGATTTGGACGATCTCAGCAATCGGTTGCTGCGTATTCTGACCGGGCAGGGGGGCACCAACGGGGCTGACCTGCCACCCGATCCGATCCTCATCGCACGCAATATCGGGCCGGGCGATCTGCTGGAATACGGTAGGTCGCTGAAAGGTATCGTTCTCGAAGAGGGATCGGTCGGCAGCCACGCAACGATTGTGGCCCGCGCACTGGCGATCCCGCTGGTGGTTCATGTCGGGCACATCACGACCGAAGCACTGAATGGCGACCAAATTCTGGTTGATGGCGATCAGGGCATCGTGCATCTGCGCCCCGAAGACACAGTTGTCACTGCCTTCCGCGACAAGATCGCCATGCAGGCCAAAGCGCAGGAACGCTATGCCTCGATCCGCGATACCCCGACGGTGACGCGCGATGGCGAACGGATAAACCTTGTCATGAACGCGGGTCTGATGGCCGACCTGCCGTCGCTGGGCAATTCCGGGGCCGAGGGTGTGGGCCTGTTCCGAACCGAGTTGCAGTTCCTGATCCGCAACCAAATGCCCAAACGCTCTGAGCTTGTGACGCAATATCAACGCGTTATGGACGCAGCTGGCGACAAGCGCGTGGTATTCCGAACGCTGGATATCGGGTCGGACAAAGTGCTGCCCTACATGAAGCATGTAGAAGAGCCGAACCCCGCCTTGGGCTGGCGCGCGATCCGTGTCGGATTGGACAAGCGTGGTGTGATGCGGATGCAGTTGCAAGCCTTGATGCGCGCTGCAAATGGCCGTCCACTGACGCTGATGTTTCCATTCGTTGCGCAGGCCGACGAATTCCGAGAGGCCAAGTGGGAGGTCAACAAGACGATCGAACGCGAAAAGCGCCTTGGCCACATACTGCCCGAGTCAATTGAGGTCGGCGCGATGCTCGAAACTCCCTCGCTGGCCTTTGCCCCGCAGAAGTTCTTTGACGAGGTCGATTTCGTCTCGATCGGCGGTAATGATCTGAAACAGTTCTTCTTTGCGGCCGACCGCGAAAACGAACTGGTGCGCCGCCGGTATGATACGTTGAATGTCAGCTTCCTCAGCTTCATCGAGCGGATTGTCGAGCGCTGCAATATCTCGAACACTCCGCTCAGCTTCTGTGGTGAAGATGCGGGGCGCCCGGTTGAGGCGCTATGTCTCGCCGCGATGGGCATCCGGTCACTGTCGATGCGCCCAGCGTCGATCGGACCGGTCAAAAGCGTGCTGCTGCGCGCCGACCTGCAGTCTCTTCGCAAGATCATTGCGGACGCTCGTCATCGTGGTGAGCAATCCGTGCGACCGGCAGTTATGGAGTGGCTGCGGAATCTGGGTTGATTTTCCAGTCGCGCTTCCCTATTCAATGCACGAATGTTAGCGGTAACAATACCCGTATCACTCAGATCGCATAGGCGGTGCTAAAGTGATACCAGCGACACTTGAAGGAGCCTATGGATGGTTTCACGCGTAATCCCGGTACACCCGTTCGATCTGGTGTTATTCGGCGCGACCGGCGATCTGGCACAGCGCAAGATCTTGCCCGGGCTCTACCACCGGTTTGAGGTCGGTCAGATGCCGGACGAAGCCCGGATCATTGGTACGGCGCGTTCCGGCATGGACAGTGACGCGTTTCGCGACCAGATTCGCGCATCGATGAAGGAATTTGCGCCCAAGTTCAAAAAGGACGTACTCGAACAGTTTCTGAAAAGAGTGGAGTACGTGCCGGTTGACGCGCTGGGCGACGCTGGATGGGCGGACTTGGCTAAGGTCTTGCGCCCTGATGTGGTGCGCGCGTTCTACCTTTCTGTTGGTCCCAGCCTGTTCTCGGGTATTGCGCAACGGCTCAGCGATTATGGTCTGGCCACGCCGGACAGCCGCATCGTGGTCGAGAAACCATTCGGTCATGATCTGGCATCGGCCAAGGCTCTGAACGAAGGTCTGCGTGCCTGTTTCGAGGAACACCAGATCTACCGGATTGACCACTATCTGGGCAAAGAGACGGTGCAGAATCTAATGGCTCTGCGATTTGCCAACTCGCTGTTCGAGCCGCTTTGGAATTCAACCCATATCGACCATGTGCAGATTACGGTGGCAGAAACTGTCGGGGTCGAAGGGCGCGGGGCCTATTACGATCAGTCGGGCGCCATGCGGGACATGGTGCAGAACCACCTCGTGCAGCTTCTGTGCCTGACCGCGATGGAGCCGCCGTCCAAATTCTCACCAAACGCGGTGCGGGACGAAAAGGTCAAGGTTATCGAGGCGTTGGAGCCCGTTGCGCCATCCGATATCGCACGCGGTCAATACCGGACGGGCAAGGGCGGTGACGGGTATCTGGATCACGTCGGAAACCCAGCCAGCCGCACCGAAAGCTACATCGCGCTCAAGGTCCATCTGGGCAATTGGCGCTGGGCGGGGGTGCCGTTCTATCTGCGCACGGGCAAACGTTTGCGGGCACGTGAATCCGAGATTGCAGTGTTCTTCCGCGATCCACCGCACACGATCTTTCCCAATGTCGGTCCGCTGCACGGCAACGTGCTGGTGATCCGATTGCAGCCGGACGAAGGCATCACCCTGCGCACGACAATCAAGGAACCGGGGCAGGGCGGGTTCCGCCTGTCCGATGTCGCACTGGACATGAGTTTTGCTGATGCTCTGGGCGACGAATCCCAGTCCCCGGACGCGTATGAGCGGCTGGTGATGGATGTCATCCGCGGAGACCAGACCCTGTTCATGCGCGGGGATGAGGCCGAGGCCGCCTGGGCCTGGGTTGATCCTATCATTCAGGGTTGGGAAGATCGTGGAGACCGCCCCTCGCGCTATGATCAGGGCAGTTCAGGGCCGGAAGAAGCGCTTATGCTGATGCATCGTGACGGGCGCCGCTGGCGCCAGATTGGGGGTTAACATGGTTCAATCTGTAATTTCCGACGTCACTCGACGGATTATCGATCGAAGTGCCGACCTGCGCGGCCCCCACCTGGAACGAATGGAGCACGCCCGATCCAAGGGTCCCGCCCGCGCGCATCTGTCCTGCAGCGGTCAGGCCCATGCCTATGCCGGCGCGGGCGCGGACCAGCAGGCCATGGCGACCGGTACCGCAGGCAATCTGGGTATTGTCACCGCCTACAACGACATGCTGTCGGCCCATCAACCCTTTGAGCGCTATCCCGGCCTGATCCGCGATGCGATCCGTGAAGCTGGCGGTACTGCGCAGGTTGCTGGTGGCGTTCCGGCGATGTGCGACGGGGTCACTCAGGGCGAAGCGGGCATGGAATTGTCCTTGTTCTCGCGCGACGTGATCGCATTGGCGACTGGTGTTGCACTTAGCCACAACACTTACGATGCCGCAGTCTTTCTTGGTGTTTGCGACAAGATTGTTCCCGGCTTGGTTATCGGGGCACAGGCGTTTGGCCATCTCCCGGCAGTCTTCCTGCCCGCCGGTCCTATGACTAGTGGCCTGCCCAATGATGAAAAGGCTAAGGTACGCCAGAAATTCGCGGCCGGAGAAGTCGGTCGCGAAGAACTCATGGCCGCGGAAATGGCCGCGTATCACGGCCCGGGCACCTGTACCTTCTACGGCACGGCCAACACCAACCAGATGCTGATGGAGTTCATGGGTCTGCATCTGCCAGGGTCCAGTTTTGTCAATCCGAACACGCCTTTGCGTGATGCGCTGACAGAAGAGGGCGCGCGACGTGCCCTGTCTCTAAGCGCGCTGGGCAACAACTATACGCCGGTCTATCAGGTGCTGGACGAACGCGCCTTTGTAAACGGGATCGTTGGCCTGATGGCGACCGGTGGGTCGACCAACCTGCTGATCCACTTGATCGCAATGGCGCGCGCAGGTGGTATCGTTTTGGATTGGCAGGACTTTTCGGACATCTCTGCTGTGGTCCCGCTGGTTGCGCGAGTGTACCCGAACGGATTGGCCGACGTGAACCATTTCCACGCGGCGGGCGGTCTTGGCTACTGCATCGGTACTCTGCTGGAAGACGGCCTATTGCACCCCGATACGCTGACTGTCGCCGGGCAGGGCCTGCACAACTACACCAAAGAGCCCAAGCTGATCGACGACGAACTGGTGTGGGAAGAGGGCGCAGGACACAGCCTGAACGAAAAGATCGTGCGCTCTGCCAAAGATCCGTTCCAACCCACCGGCGGATTGTCGCGATTGACCGGCAATCTGGGCACCGCCGTGATGAAAGTCTCGGCCGTTGCGCCTGAACACCAGGTGGTCGAAGCCCCGGTTCGCGTGTTCCACGATCAGGATGAGGTCAAAGCCGCATTCAAGGCCGGAGAGTTCACCGACGACGTCATTGTTGTCGTTCGCTTTCAGGGACCAAAGGCAAACGGGATGCCCGAGCTGCACTCGTTGACCCCGATCCTGTCGATCCTGCAGGGCCGCGGACAAAGGGTGGCTTTGGTCACGGATGGTCGCATGTCCGGCGCGTCGGGCAAGGTGCCGGCTGCGATCCATGTTTGTCCCGAGGCACTGGACGGCGGACCAATTGCCTGCCTGCAGGACGGAGACCTCTTGCGCGTCGATGCCGTGAAGGGTGAGTTGGAAATCCTGACGCCCGGAGTTCTGGACCGGGCACCGGCCATCGCCGACTTGTCGGCCAATCAACACGGCGTCGGACGTGATCTGTTCGGTGCATTCCGCAACGCTGTCGGCTCGGCCGATGCCGGTGCCAGTATATTCGGAGCGTAATCATGTCCCCTAAAACCCAACGCACCCGCGAGATTTGCGGACTTGCGCCCATTGTCCCGGTTCTGGTCGTCGATGATGCGGCGCAGGCGCGTCCACTTGCCGAGGCACTGGTTGCAGGTGGCCTGCCCGCGCTTGAGGTCACCCTGCGTACCCCGGCGGCCTTGGATGCGATCCGCGCCATGGCCGACGTGCCCGGTGGCGTCGTTGGTGCAGGTACGTTGGTGACGCCCGATGACGTCCGCGCAGCAAAAGAGGCGGGCGCACAATTCGGTGTCTCCCCCGGTGCAACCGACGCCCTGGTCGCCACCTGTGAGGCCGAGGACCTACCCCTGCTGCCCGGCGCGGCCACTGCCAGCGAAGCGATGCGTCTGCTGGAACTGGGTTATGACATGCTGAAGTTCTTCCCGGCCGAAGCCTCAGGTGGAGCACCTGCTTTGAAAGCCATCGGTGCGCCTCTGCCGCAGATCACGTTCTGTCCCACGGGTGGTGTTTCGCCCTCAAACGCGCGTGACTACCTATCCTTGTCTAATGTGGTCTGTGCCGGTGGCAGCTGGGTTGCGCCGAAGCAGATGGTGGTCGAGGGCAATTGGGCGGGGATCGAAACACTTGCGCGCGAGGCATCAAAGCTGATGGATTGACGCCACCCAAAGCTGCGCTAGGGTGGGCGACAATTCATACAGGTTGATCCCATGACAGACTCAATTTCTCTTGCGCAGGGGCGCGAGTATCTCGCTATTCCCGGCCCATCGGTCATGCCTGATGCGGTTTTGCAGGCCATGCACCGGCCTTCGCCAAACATTTACGAGGGCGAACTGATCGAGATGATGCCCGCCCTGACGCGTGATCTGTGTCGCGTGGCGCGCACCGATCACAATGTCGCCATTTACATCGCCAACGGTCACGGAACCTGGGAAGCCGCTCTGTCAAACGTCATTGCGCCCGGTGAAACGGTTTTGGCTCCTGCCTCGGGGCGTTTTACCCATGGTTGGGCCGAAATGGCCGAAGGGATCGGTGCCAAGGTTGACCTGATCGATTTCGGATCGTCGTCGGTCTGGGATTTCGATCAGATCGCTGACGCCCTGCGCGCCGATGAAGGCCACCGGATCAAGGCTGTTCTGGCCGTTCATGTGGATACGTCCTCGTCCATCCGAAACGACATCCCGGCGTTGCGGGCGCTGTTGGACGATTTGGGGCACCCGGCGTTGCTGATGGCGGATTGCATTGCCTCGCTGGGTTGCGACCGCTTTGAAATGGACACCTGGGGCGTCGATGTCATGGTCACGGCCTGTCAGAAGGGGCTGATGACGCCCGCAGGAACCGGCTTTGTCTTTTTCAACGACAAAGCGCAAGCCAAACGGGTGTCCATGCCCCGTGTCTCGCAGTATTGGGATTGGCAACCGCGGGCCAACCCCGAGTTGTTCTATCAGTACTTCAATGGCACCGCGCCGACCCATCACCTCTATGGTCTGCGCGCGGCGTTGGACATGATGCACGCTGAAGGGATGGAGCAGGTCTGGGCGCGTCACGAACGTCTGGCCACCGCAATATGGGCGGCCTGCGAAACCTGGGCGGAAAGAGGCGCCTTGCAGCTAAACGTGGCCGATCGTTCGGTCCGCAGTCATGCCGTTACCGCGCTACGTTTGACTGACGGGCGTGGCACTCCTCTGCGCGAGTTCACCGAAAACCAACTTGGGCTCACGCTGGGCATCGGTTTGGGGATGGAAGACTGGGACGGGTGCTTCCGACTGGGCCACATGGGCTACGTCAATGGCCAGATGGTCATGGCCATGTTGGGCGGTATGGAGACAGCGATGGCCGCGCTGGGCATCCCGCGCGGAATAGGCGCGTTGGAGGCCGCTGCGGCGGTGCTTGCGTCGAAGGACTAATCCCGCGCATCTGCAAGTGCTTTCGGCAGTGCTGCTGCAAAAGCATCCAGATCGGATGCCTCTCCGCAACTGACGCGGATGCATCTGTTCTGCGGAGCGGCAAAAGGCATACGTACGAAAATGCCCTGCGCGACCAGCGAGTCCAGAACGGCCTTGGCAAACGCTCCATCCCGGCCGCAGTCGATGGCAACAAAATTGGTGGCTGAGGGCAGGGGCTTCAGCCCGTTCTCGCACGCAATCTGGCCGATCCGTTCGCGCGCTTCGGCGATCTTGGTTTGCACGTGTTCCAGCCACGCGGAATCCTGTAGCGCGGCCAGCGCTCCGGCCTGTGCAGCCCGGTTCATGCCGAAGTGGTTGCGTACCTTGTTGAAGGCCGAAATCAGGCCCGGTGCGCCGATTGCATAACCAACTCGCGCACCGGCCATGCCGTACACTTTTGAGAAAGTCCGCATCCGGATCACGCGGGGATCGTTTGCGTCGACAGGGGCGACAGTGCCATCTGGCGCGCATTCCACATAGGCTTCGTCCAGCACCAGCAGGCAGCCCTCGGGCAAATGTTCCATTGCCGCCACGATCTCCGCGCCGGAATGCCAACTGCCCATCGGATTGTCCGGGTTGGCCAGATAGACCAGTTTGGCGTCGACCTCAGCCGCTTTGGCAAACAGAGCCCTCGGGTCTTCGTGATCATCGCGATAGGGTGCCTTGTGCAGTTTGCCGCCAAAGCCCGCCACGTGGTAGTTGAACGTCGGGTAGGCCCCGTCCGAAGTCACAACAGCGTCACCAGGCCCGACCAGCAGGCGCACGAGATAGCCCAGGAGGCCGTCAATCCCTTCGCCGACCACGATATTCTCGGGACTGATCCCATGGTGGTCAGCCAATGCATTGCGCAGATCATTGTTTTCGGGGTCACCATACATCCAGATGCCTGTATCCGCCATCGCCGCGATAGCGCGGGGCGAGGGACCGAACACGCTTTCATTTGCGCCCAGACGCGCCACAAACGGCGCGCCGCGTTGGCGCTCCTGAGTTTCGGGGCCGACAAATGGCACGGTTGCAGGCAGGGATTGGGCAAGCGGGGTGTAACGTGGGTCAGACATGTGGGCAGATAAACGCAAGGGCACCTGTCAGGCAAGCTTGCGTTACAGGATGTCGCCTCGCATTGTTCGTGCAGCTACAAAGGGAGGGGCGCGGATGCGCATCGTACTTGGCCTGATCATTATCGGCCTTGCCTATCTGGTATTCTGGCCGGTTCCGGTTCAGCCGGTTGCGTGGATCCCGCCCCAAGCGCCGGACTTCACAGGGGACTTTGCGGAAAACAGCGAATTGGACAAATTGGAGCTGATCGCGCTGCCAGAAGGCGAGGTAGGTCCCGAGGATGTTGCGATACGGCCTGATGGTTCGGTTTTTACAACCACATTGTCGGGTGCGCTGTATCGGATCGACGGGGACACGCCGGTCAAAATTGACGACCTGGGTGGTCGGCCACTGGGTCTGAAGGCCGGACCGGATGGGGCGCTGTACATCGCTGATAGCTTCCGAGGCGTGATGCGATGGACCGGTCAGGGCACGTTGGAACCTCTGGTATCGGAAATCGATGGTGCGCCGGTGGTTTACGCGAACCAGCTGGACGTATCGCAGGATGGAACGATCTATTTCTCCAACTCGTCCGACCGGTTCGATCCCGAAACGATGGGCGGGACCAAGCCGACCTCGGTCCTTACGATTTGGGAGCAATCTGACACCGGCTATGTCGCGCGCCACGCCCCCGATGGCACGACAGAAAAGGTGGCCGATGGTTTCGTTTATACCAACGGCGTTGCTCTGTCGCCCGAGGAGGATTTTCTGCTGATCGCCGAAACGGGGCGGGCAAGGGTTCACAAACTATGGCTGACGGGTCCCAACGCTGGCCAGCAGGAGGTTCTGATGGATAACCTGCCGGGCTATCCTGATAACATAGAGGCGCAGGGCGATGGCACCTATTGGATGGCCTTCGCCAGCCCGCGTGTGCCGAGCGAGGCACTGATGCCATACCCGTTTTTGCGCAAGGTGATCTGGCGGCTTGGCCCGATGGTGCGGCCCGCTCCGATTCATCGCGGAATGGTGGTGCAGTTCGACGGTGACGGGAATATTCTGCGAACCTTACAGGACCCCGAAGGGCGGTTGGGCATCACGACCGGCGGTAAAGTTGTCGGCGATCAATTCTATGTCATGACATTGGATTCTCCGTGGTTCGGACGGATGCCTGCGTCAAACCTGCCCTAACGTTGAGGTGGAACTTGAAGGGGCTTCCGGGCAAGGTGATCCCAACCTGAATTGGGAGGCCTGAATGTCACGCGTATCCGTCGAGTACAAAGATCACATTGCCCATGTCACGCTGACGCGCGGTGACAAGATGAACGCGCTGGACGATGCGATGATCAAGGCCATTATTTCTGCCGGGCAGGAGGTCGCGGCTTCGGATTCCCGTGCCGTGGTGCTGTCGGGCGAGGGCAAAAGCTTTTGCGCGGGTCTGGACATGGCAAGCTTTGCCAGCATGGCCCAAACGGACCCGACTGAGTGGTTGATGTCCCGCAGTCACAAAGACGCAAACGAGGTGCAAGAAGTTGCCTTGGTGTGGCGACGCGTGCCGGTTCCAGTGATCTGTGCAATTCAGGGAGTCGCCTATGGTGGGGGGCTGCAGCTTGCGCTGGGCGCGGATATCCGCATTGCGCACCCCGATGCCAAACTGGCGGTGATGGAGATGAAATGGGGCCTCATCCCGGACATGGGCGGCATGGTTCTGCTGCCAGAGTTGGTGCGTTCGGACGTGTTGCGCCTGTTGACCTATACGGCGCGCCCCATCGGTGCGGCTCAGGCGGCGGACTGGGGGCTGGTCACCAGGCTTTCGGACGATCCTTTGTCCGAGGCGCTGGCTTTGGCTGAAGACATCGCCGGGCAAAGCCCCTCTGCCATCCGCTCGGCCAAGCGCCTGATCGAGGTCGCCGAATCCAAATCCCGGACCGAGGTTTTGATCGAAGAATCCTCGGAACAGGTGGAACTGATCGGGAAGGCGGATCAGATGGAGGTCATCGCCGCCCGAATGCAGGGGCGTAAGCCGGAGTTCAAATGACTTCGCAATCCGTCACACGTTTGATCCTGTATGCTAAGGATGTCGACGGGATGGTGCGGTTCTATGAGACCCATTTTGCTACAAGGTGCGTCAACTTGAAGGGGACCGGATCGTCGAACTGGTGCCGATGGGGCTGCACTGCACCTAATGCTGCACCCGGCCAGTAAGGGCGCGCGTCAGGGGCAGGCGGCCGCTAAGATCATTTTGATGTGGCGGATGTTGCCTCGTTTTGTAGCCAAGCAGCCCAAAACGGGCTGCAATTCGGCCCGATCCACCAGGCAGAAGGGTACAGTTTCGCAAATGCCAATGATTCATCCGGGAACTCTATTTCCGTGTCCAGCAGGGCGTTTGTGCCGGGTAGTCAACGCAGGAATGCCCGCCTTGCGTCGCGCGCCATGTTATAGCGCATCTCAAGCTCAGCGATCCGCGCCATCGCGACCTTACGCTCTTTGGGATCAGTTTGGGCAGCATATGTCTTGCGTGCAGCATCCAGTTCTTTCTTGATGCTGAACTCTTCGGGCAGAACACCAGCCTGGGCCATGATCCGGTGACCGGCAGCCAGGGCCGGATCGGTCTGAGCCTCGGACGAGCGATCGGGTAGGGGCTGACCCTCACCCTCCAACCCTTCCAGCTGACCTTCGGCCTGCGCCTTTTTGATCTGTCGTTCGATCAGTTTTCCAAGCGATCCAAGCATGGCCCAAGTATACTCGGGTGCTTCGACATGTGAAAGCACTCACGGAGTGCGGTTGGTGACCAGATAAGCGATGCCACCTGCCGCCAGTCCCCAGACTGCGGCACCCAGCCCAAATACTGTGATACCGGACGCGGTGATCGCGAAGGTCAGGATGGCCGCTTCCCGTTCTGCCGGTACCTCAAGCGCGGCAAAGGTCGCGTTTGCCAATACGCCGATCAACGCGATCCCGGTCAGTGTTCCCATCAAAAGCGGGTCGGCATGGGCCGCAAATCCTGTGATCGCCACGGCGAACACACCGAAAATGCAATAGAACACCCCTGCCATGACCGCTGACCAATAGCGCTGGTCTGGGTCGGGGTGGCTGTCCTCGTTCGAACACATCGCGGCGGTAATCGCGGCAAGGCAAGTGGCCGGGGCACCGAAAGGGGCAGACAGGATGCTGGCGCTTCCGACTGCTGAGAACAGTTTGCCGGGTTTGGGCGCATATCCAAAGCTGCGCATCACCGCGATGCCGGGGATGTTTTGTGTGGCCATGGTGACGACGAACAATGGGATGCCGATCCCGATGGCAGAGGCGACAGTGAAGGTTGGCATTGTCCAAACAGGTGCGGCCATGAATTGCTCGGGCCTGACCGAACTGTCGCCGGCGTTCAAAACCACCACGATCGCCGACGCAATAACCGCTGCCGGAACCGCGAGCAGTCGATTGATCCGCCCTGCAATAAACCACGTCAGGATGACCGGAAGCGCTTGCCATGGCAGTTCAACCGCCGCCTTGAATGGAATGATGCACAATGGCAGCAGAACCCCGCCCAGCATGGCTTGCGCCAGCGTTGTTGGTATAGCTGCCGCCAGCCGCCCAAGCGGACGCCATAGTCCTGCAAGCACCGTCAGCGCTCCGGCGCAGAGAAACGCGCCAACAGCGCCCGCGAAGCCAGCGGCAGGTGCCGCCGAGACTGCAAGTAGCGCAGCCCCCGGCGTTGACCACGCCACGCTGATTGGCTGCTTGTACCACAGGCTGAGAATGATTGCCGCCAAACCCATTGCCACCGCGGCCATCATTAAACCGGAGGCGGATTCAGCTGCCGACGCCTCCATCGCGGCAAGGCCCTGCAGAACAATCGGGAATGAGCTGAAAAAGCCGACAACTGCCACCACAAGGCCGGTCGAAATCGTTTGCACAGGGGGAAGGGAACGCGCCATGATTGCCTCAGATTTAGATGAGGAACTTGCTAACAACCGCAAACCTCTGGGAACAAGGGAAAAAGCAGATGGGCAAATGAAAACCCCGCCAGACTTAGGTTGGCGGGGTTCACATTGTTCGACAGCGAATGCGGATCAGGCGATTTCGGCTAAACGGGCGAGTGCCTCGTCCAGCTTGGCCTCTTCCTCTTCGCGGGCAGCGAGGTTGGCTTTGGCTTCCGCGACGACCTCTTCCGGGGCCGAGGCCACGAATTTCGGGTTGTTCAGACGCCCGCGCAGACCGCCCAGTTCCTTGGCCAACTTGCCCTTGGCTTTCTCCAGACGCTCCTTTTCGGCGCCGATATCAATGATATCCGCCAGTGGCAGGCCGAAACTCGCGCCGGGGGCGGCGATGGAAATCGTCCCCTTGGGCAACTCATCCGCTTTGGTCAGGCTGTCGATCCGCGCCAGACGCTTGATCAGCGCTTCGTTGCGGTCCCACGCGGCTTGGCCATTGGCGTCAATCTCGGTCACCAGCATCGGCACATAGAGGCCAGCCGGAACCCGCATCTGCGCACGGGCCGAACGGGTGTTCTCGATCACCGAGATCACCCAATTCATCTCACGATCCGCTTCGGCGTCGATCAGGTCAGCGGCGGCATAGGTTGGCCAATCGGCGTGGACGGCCATTTTGGCGCGGTCGCCGGTCAGACCCCACAGCTCTTCTGTGATGAAGGGCATGATCGGGTGCAGCAGGACCATGCACTGATCCAGAACCCAACGCATCGTGGCGCGGGTCTCGGCCTGTGCCTCGGCGTCATCACCTTGCAGCAAGGGTTTCGACAGTTCCACGTACCAATCGCAGACCTTGCCCCAGACAAAGGCATAGAGCCCGTTGGCGGCATCGTTGAAACGGTAGCTTTCCAGCGCCGCGTCGACCTCTTCCCGCACGCGGGCGGTTTCGCCGATGATCCAGCGGTTCACGGCGGCTTTGGGCTTCAGGTCGGCCACGTCCAGTTGCGGAACGGTGTCGGCGAAGACCTCATTCATCTCGGCAAAGCGGACGGCGTTCCACAGTTTGGTGCCGAAGTTTCGGTAGCCGGTGATGCGTTCCTTGGACAGCTTGAGCACGCCGCCGATGGCCGCCATCGAAGCGTTGGTAAAGCGCAACGCGTCGGCGCCGAACTCGTCCACGATCTCAAGCGGGTCGATGACGTTGCCGGTGGTCTTGGACATCTTCTTGCCCTTCTCGTCACGGACGAGCTGGTGCAGGTAGACGGTGTGGAACGGGATCTCGTTCACTACGGCCAGTTGCATCATCATCATCCGGGCGACCCAGAAGAACAGGATGTCCGCGCCGGTGATCAGGACATCGGTCGGGAAGTAGTGCTCTAGCTCCTCGGTCTTCTCTGGCCAGCCCAGCGTGCCGATGGGCCAGAGACCGGACGAGAACCAGGTGTCGAGGACGTCGGGGTCGCGCCAGACCGGATAGACCAGCTTGGTTGGGTCCTGTTCAACCGCATACTGCGCAAGGCTCTCGGCGAACCGATGCATTGCCTCGTGTTTGTCCGCGACTTCAACGACGGTAGCGTGGCTCAGCGGGCTGGGAATGTCGGCATTGTCATTGAGGAACTTGTCAGTGACCGCCTCGAATGTCGGCGCACACTCCATGACGCTGCCACGGTGCAACATGCCACCTTCATTGAGCAACCGGCCCAGTTCAACGAGATCAAGATCGCCGTCATTTTCATCATCCATGAAATTCTCTGCGGACAAATCCAGACCGTACCAGACCGGAATCTGATGCCCCCACCACAGTTGGCGCGAGATGCACCAGGGCTCGATGTTTTCCAACCAGTGGTAATAGGTCTTCTCGCCCGATTCAGGGATGATCTTAACTGTGCCGTCCTTGACCGCATCCAGAGCGGGTCCGACGATCTTTTCGGCGTCCACGAACCACTGATCGGTGAACATCGGCTCGATCACAACCTTCGAGCGGTCGCCGAAGGGCTGCATGATCGGTTTGCTCTCGACCAACGGCACCAGCTTGTCGGCGTCCTCCGCTTCGGGCTTCAGGGCAGCCGAACCCAAACGTGGATCATCCGCGCGAGTCATTACAGCCAGACCGTCATTGGTGATTTCTTCAACCACTTTCGCACGTGCCTCGAACCGGTCGAGCCCGCGCAGATGGTCTGGTACCAGATTGATCGCGTCGATTTCGTTCTCGGTGAACTCACGCCCGCGCGCGTATTCCTGTGCCTTGCCCGCCTCTTCGGAATAGGGCGCACCATCGGCGCGCATCGCGCCTTTGGTATCCATCAGGCGGTACATTGGAATACCGCCACGCTTGGCGACCTGATTGTCGTTGAAGTCATGCGCGCCGGTGATCTTCACCGCGCCCGAGCCGAAATCAGGATCAGGGTAGTCATCGGTGATGATCGGAATCTGGCGGCGATGCTCTTTCGGGCCAACCGGGATTTCGCAGAGCTTGCCGATGATGGGTGCATAACGCTCATCCGAGGGGTGAACGGCAACCGCGCCGTCGCCCAGCATGGTTTCAGGGCGCGTCGTGGCGATCGAGATGTAATCGCGCTCTTCCTCGAGGATAACGTTCCCATCCTCGTCCTTTTCGACATAGGTATAGGTCTCACCGCCGGCCAGCGGGTACTTGAAGTGCCACATGTGACCTGCGACTTCGATATTCTCGACTTCGAGGTCCGAGATCGCGGTTTCAAAATGCGGGTCCCAGTTGACCAAACGCTTGCCGCGATAGATCAGGCCCTTTTCGTACATGTCGACGAAGACCTTGATAACGGCGTCGTGGAAGTTTGCCGAATTCTCATGCCCTGTGCGCGGATCGCGCGGCGCACCCGCCATGGTGAAGGCATTGCGCGACCAATCGCAGGAGGAGCCAAGACGCTTTAGTTGCTCAATGATCGTGCCGCCGTATTCGCCCTTCCATTCCCAGACTTTGTCCAGAAACGCCTCGCGGCCCAGTTCGTTCCGGCTGGGTTGCTGCGTGGCGGCCAACATCTTTTCCACCTGCATCTGGGTGGCGATGCCAGCGTGGTCTTGTCCGGGCTGCCACAGCGTGTCGAAGCCACGCATCCGGTGCCAGCGGGTCAGGATGTCCTGCAGAGTGTTGTTGAAGGCGTGTCCCACATGCAAAGCGCCCGTGACGTTGGGCGGCGGAATCATGATACAAAAGCTTTCGTCTCGCGATTTGTTCGCGCCTGCCTTGAAGGCTCCGGCCTTTTCCCAGGCCTTGTAGATGCGGGCCTCGGCCTCGGCCGCGTTGAATGTCTTTTCCATCGCCATGGGGTGCGTCCTGCGTCATCAATCTCGGGTCAGCGCCTGCAATAGCGAATGCGGAAGGGAAGGGGAAGTGTCTGCGCGTGGATCGGGTGCCAAAGCATCGATCCAGCACGCCTGTTTTTTATCCGCTCGTGGCGGATTCGTAGAGCTTCAACGCCTCCGTCGCGCCTTGGGTCATTGCCTTGGCCTGATCTTCGCGAATCCGTGCGTATAATTCCAAAGCATCGGGAGAGAACAAGTCCTGCGGCGCAGGGATTTGGATGAAGTTCCCAATCCGGTCCTCGCCACGAGCCAGGATGGCATAGTCGCGATCTGCCACTTTCTGTTGTGCGTTGGGGTTCAGATAGCGGATGGCAAGTCCGATCCGCCGGTCATCCGAGGCGTTCGGGCCTGATCCATGAATCGTCAGCCCGTGATGTAGCGACATCTGACCCGGCTGCAATTCAATATGCGTCTTGTCTTCTTCAGCAACGTCTACGGCCACTTCCTGCCCGCGTGACAGCAGGTTGCTGTCCGAGAACGTGTCGTTATGCGGCAGGATCGGATTTTTGTGGCTGCCTTTGACGAAATCCATACAGCCGCTCTCGACTGTTGCTGGCGACAGCGCGATCCACGCCGTCACTTGATCCGGAGTCTCGCCCATGCCCCAATATGTCAGGTCCTGATGCATGCCGACGACCTGTGTCGTGTGAGGTTCTTTGATGAACAATTCCGCCGACCACAGCAGCAGGTCCGGCCCCAATACTCCTTCGACGACGTCCAGAACCCGTGGGTCCAGTGCGATGCGGGTGACAAGCGGCATGACCACATGCGCGTTCACTCGTTTGTACATGTTGAGCGGCAGCGGAAGGTCTGCCTCACGCCATGTTTGTTCGATCTCTTCCAACTCGGCGCGTATCTCTGCAACTTCATCGGTATCGAACACAGTTGCCGGAAAGACAAAGCCGTTGTTCCAGTAGTCGTCGATAAGTTCGGGCGTCAGGCGACCGTTCTTCAGGGTGATTGGGGTTGTCATGAGACCTCCGTCAGGCTGAATCGCCTCTTCAGGTTACAAAGCGCCTTTCTGACCTGGCATTGCTTTTTGCGACATGCAGGTCGCCTCTCGCCCAAATGCAAGGCTCTGGACAACAATTGGGACAGAGCTAGTGTCGCGACGATGGGCAGTCGGAGGATCAGGCAATGGAAAAGTTTGGCAAGAGCCAGTCAGTCAAACGCACCGAGGATCTGCGGTTCCTGACCGGGCAGGGGAAATACATGGATGACGATGTACCCTCTGACGCCCTGTTTGCCGCCTTTTTTCGAAGCCCGGTTGCGCATGGGCGGATCACGGCACTTGATCTGGATGCCGCGCGTGAGGCCGATGGCGTCCGGCTTGTCATGACGTTGGATGACCTGACGGCGGCGGGGGTCGACACGGTGATGAACGCTGCGAAGGTTCCGAACAGGGATGGGTCTCAGACACCGGCACCTGATCGGCACATGCTGGCCAACGACCGTGTCCGGTTTGTCGGCGAACCCGTGGCCGTTGTAATCGCGGATACGCTGACACAGGCGCGAGACGCGGTTGAAATGATCTGGATGGACACCGATGATCTGCCTGCGAAGCTGGACGTTGATGCCGGAGGTGAAACACTGCATGCAGAGGCACCCGACAATCGGGCTTTTGACTGGGGGCTGGGCGATGAGGCCGCGACCGAGGCCGCGTTTCGGTCGGCTGTGCACACGGTATCGCTGAACGTGGCCGACAACCGGGTTATTATCACCTCGATCGAACCACGCGGGTGTCAGGCTAATTGGGTCGATGGGCGGCTGCACTTTACTTATGGCGGTCAAGGGGTCTGGGCCATGCGTGGGCAGCTGGCGCAAAAGCTGAAGCTGGAACCCGATGCGATCCGTGTCACAACACCGGACGTCGGGGGCGGGTTCGGTATGAAAGTGATGCCTTACCCCGAGTATTTCTGCGTTTCGGTTGCTGCGATGAAACTGGGTCAACCGGTTCATTGGATGTCGGACCGGTCCGAGGCGATGCTGTCGGACCATCACGGTCGCGATCTGGTCTCGCTGGCCGAATTAGCGTTTGACGAAGACCTGAAAATCACGGCCTACCGGGTGCACAGCAAGGTGAACCTCGGCGCTTACAGCAGCCATTTCGGGCAGGCGATTCAGACCAGTCTTTTCAGCAAGGTGCTGATGGGCGTTTACGACGTGCAAACGACGTACCTGCGGGTCGAAGGGTTTTATACCAACACAACACAGGTCGATGCCTATCGCGGCGCGGGTCGGCCCGAGGCGATCTATGTTCTCGAGCGGGCCATGGACCGCGCTGCGCGCGAGCTGGGTGTCGATCCTTGGGAGTTACGGCGGAAGAATTTCATTCGACCCGAGCGTTTTCCCTACAAGACCGCCACAGGAGAAACCTACGACGTTGGCGATTTTGATATGGTTCTGTCCCGCGCAGGTGCGCAGATCGAAGGTTTTGCCGCCCGTAAAGCCGCTGACGCCGAACGCGGTCTGATCCGGGGGCAGGGCCTGTGTTACTATATCGAAAGTATTTTGGGTGACCCTTCCGAGAACGCGAAAATCGAGTTCTGCGAGGATGGCACAGTGAATCTCTACGTCGGTACGCAGTCAAACGGGCAGGGGCACGAGACGGTCTATGCCCATTTCCTGTCGGACCAGACCGGAATTCCGATGGATCAGATCAACGTGGTGCAGGGTGACAGCGATCAGTTACCACATGGCGGAGGGACCGGTGGCTCACGGTCGGTCACGGTGCAAAGTACGGCGACGCTGGCGACAATCGATGTGATGATAGCCGCATTCACGCCGTATCTGGCGGATAAGATGGGGGTGGAGGAGGAAGACGTGCGTTTCGACCATGAAACATTTCGGGCGCCAGGTTCAAACCTGACACCCACCCTGACCGAGGCTGCGGAAATGGCCCGCGCCGATGGCCGTACGGACCTGCTAAGCCATGAGGCCCGCGCCAATCTGGATGCGCGAAGCTATCCCAACGGTGCACATGTTGCCGAAGTCGTGATCGATTCTTACACCGGTGAAACCTGGGTTGACCGTTATACCGTGGTCGACGATTTCGGCAATCTTATCAACCCAATGCTGGCCGAAGGGCAGGTGCATGGCGGGGTGGCCCAAGGCATCGGCCAAGCCCTGAGCGAGCGTGTTGTGCATGATGCGCAAGGGCAACTGCTCACGGCTTCGTTGATGGATTACGCCTTGCCCCGCGCCGCTGAGATACCCATGATAAAGTTTACCTCGGCGCCGGTTCCGTCAACTTCCAACCCGATGGGGATGAAAGGATGCGGAGAAGCCGGCACCGTGGGCGCGCTGGCCGCTGTGGCAAACGCGGTTCAGGATGCGCTCTGGGATCACGGGGTGCGGCAGGCGGACATGCCTTTCACACCTCATAAAGTATGGGAATTGCTGACGCATGGTTCTGTCGCGGCTGAGTAGAAAGGTACTGGGATGGCTCGGGCGGCCTTTACGGTCCGAGCATTCCGCCGAGGCGCTGCACCGCGAACCGATCAGCCACGTCATCATCCTTGACGGCACCATGTCGACCCTGGAGCCGGGCTATGAAACCCATGCGGGTCAAACTTACCGCCTCTGTCGCGAGATGGGCAGCAGTGTTTCGGTGTTTTACGAATCCGGTGTGCAGTGGGAAAGCTGGAAGTCCTCTTTGGATGTGATGATGGGGCGCGGGATCAATCGCCAGATCCGACGCGCCTATGGCTATCTGGCCTCGCGTTACAAGCCGGGGGACCGCATCTATTTCATCGGCTATTCGCGCGGTGCCTACGGTGTACGTAGTCTTGCGGGCGTGATCGATATGATCGGCCTGCTCAAGGCTGAACATGCGACCGTCCGAAACATCAAGCAGGCCTATCGACACTATGAGTGCAACGCCAGCGGGTCGGCTGCGGCAGCGTTCCGGCGTCAGTTTTGCCACGAGGATGTCGCTATCGAGATGGTCGGCGTGTGGGACACGGTCAAAGCACTGGGGATGCGTCTGCCGCTGTTGTGGCGCTGGGCTGAAGAACGCCATTCCTTCCACAACCACCAGCTTGGCCCGGCAACGCGCCACGGCTACCACGCGATGGCGCTGGATGAGACCCGCGAGGTATTCGAGCCGGTCTTGTGGAAATGTACCCCCGAATTCAAAGGGCATGTCGAACAGGTCTGGTTCCGCGGCACCCATGGTGATGTGGGCGGGCAGCTCAATGGCTATGAAGAGGCGCGACCGCTCAGCAATATTTCCCTGATCTGGATGCTGGACAAGGCCGAGCTGCATGGCCTGCCGCTGCCTGAAGGGTGGCGCGACCGCTTCCCGACCGATACGCATGCTCCGTCAGTCGGCACGTGGCGCGGCTGGGGGAAGATTTTCCTGCTGCGCAAGCACCGCACCATTGGGCGCGACCGGTCAGAGCATCTGCACGTCTCGGTCTCGCCAAAGGAACTGCCGGGATGGGTGCCGATGCCGGATTTGCCCTCGCATCCGGCGCAGTGATAGGCCGATCATGTGCCAGCGGCTCCAAGATCACCGACGCTTCAGTGTCAGGTTCGAGCCCAATGGGGCACATGCTGTACATGGCGCAGATGTCTGCTAAGAGTTTCTAATACGTGAAAAACTGAAATGACGAGGCATTTGACCAATGACGAATGCAAGGGCCGGTTGGCTGTGTTTCATGGTGCTTTCACTTTTTCAAGCTGGCGAGGCAAACGCATTAATCTGCGAAGAAAGCGGACGTAAGGACTGCAACGTCCCGCACAGCTGACGCTCCAAGCTAAAACACCCTCGCAGCTTTCAGCGAGGGTGTTTTCTTTGTAAGAGCTCGTTACGTCTTGCGTCGTTCTTGACTATGCAACGCTTTCGACAAGAGGCGTGGCGAAACGCCTGCGCCCTTTTCACGTTCTATAGTAATGATTTAGGTTCTTGTGTTCGTAATTACCGCCGACGATCCCGGCGCGAGCTCATCGGTTGGAACGCCACGCCCACGTGCGCCTCGCAGTATGGCTTGCCTGCTTCAACCGGCAGGCCGCAGAACCAGAAATCCTCGGTCGCAGGGTCGCCCACAGGCCATTTGCAGGTTTTCTCGGTCAGTTCCATCAGCGTCAGCTTTTTCGCCTTCTTCTCGACCTCGTTCACCTTGGCCAGCGCCTCGGGGCTGATTTCGTTGGCCGATGGCTGCGGCGGAAGTGGCTGACCGGCCGGGATGATCTGGCGGCGGGCAGGAACGGCCGGTTTCGCATCGGCGGCCGGGGCAGGGGCAGGGCGTGCCGGTTCGGTTTTGGGCGCGGGCTTTGGCTTGGCCTCGGCCTTGGGGGCGGGCGCCGGTTTTTCCTTGGGCTCGGCCTTGGCCGGGCTTGCGCCGGTTGCACGGTTCGACAGGCCCAGACGGTGTACCTTGCCGATCACCGCGTTGCGGGTGACGCCGCCCAGTTCCTTGGCGATCTGGCTGGCCGACTGGCCCTCGCCCCACATTTTCTTCAGCAGTTCTACGCGCTCGTCAGTCCAGGACATCATTTGCCTTTCAAAAGCGGAAAGCGGCCCCGGATTCGGGCCGCCTTGGGAATTCGTCTCAGCCCCCTATTCTAATCACTGCGGCCCGAGTTACAAGCTATCTTCGAATCAGGATGAGGGCAGATGATGCAGATTCCCGCAGAACACAGCGAGCGCCGTTTCGGAGCGGTCAATTGGATGGGCCTCTACACGCTGGCCCAGCGCGAAACGCTACGCTTTCTGGCCGTCTGGACACAGACATTGTTGGCACCTCTGGTGACCGCGGGATTGTTCCTGCTGATCTTCAATATCGCCATCGGACCGGGACGTCCGGATGTGATGGGTGTTCCGTTCCTGACGTTTCTGGCGCCGGGCATCATGATGATGACAGTGATCCAGAATGCCTTCGCCAACACCTCTTCTTCTATGGTGATCGCGAAGGTGCAGGGCAATATCGTCGATACGCTGATGCCGCCCCTGTCGCCGCTTGAAATCCTATTGGGATATCTGGCGGGCGGTATTGCCCGTGGGGTTCTGATTGCATGCGTTGTCGCTGTCGCGCTTGCGCTTGTATTGGGCATTTACCCTCAGAACCTGTTGATCACCCTTATTTTTGTTGTTCTAGGTGGGGCCTTTATGGGGGCGTTGGGCTTATTCGCAGGGATCATTGCCAACAAGTTTGACCAGATGGCGGCGATCACCAATTTCATTGTGACGCCACTGGCATTCCTGTCGGGCACTTTCTATTCGGTGCAGGCGCTGCCCCCGGTCTTGAACCGCCTGAGTCATGTAAACCCGGTTTTCTATCTGATCGACGGGCTGCGCTATGGGATGATCGGGGTGTCCGACAGCTCTCCCTGGTTGGGTGTTGCGGTATGCACAGGCGCGACACTGCTGGTTGGTGCTTTGACCTGGCAGATGCTGCGGACGGGCTATCGGCTCAAGGCTTAATTCGCCTCGGCCAGAGCCCCCGGTCGAAACGCCATTCTGGGTCGCCCGAGGCGCGGATGCAGGTTTGTCGCAATGGCCCAAGCGCCGAACAGTGCAAATCCGCCGACGGCGAACACTCCGGCAACCGGTGAGACCAGCAGGACAAGCGAGGCGATGCCCGGAGTCAGAATGCCGGACACATCCCGGTAGCTGGAATAGATTGCTGACATCTCGGTTCTCTCGGACGGTTTGACGGCCATGAGGAATGGCAACCCGGCGCAGATATCCAGAACGATCAGCCAGATGGACCCAAGCACCAGCGCCGCAACCGAAGCAACCGGCCATCCCGCGATTGCCCCGGCGGTGACAAAGCACACCCCGCAGGCCGCGAAACCTACGCGCACAGCTGTTCGCAGTGAGCGTCCCTGCACCCAGCGCAGAATCAGCGGCGCGGCAAACAGCATGCCATTCGTGGCTGACAGAAGGATGCCGCCCAACTGCTCACCCAGCCCGTTTTCAATGGCGAAAATGGGCAGATAAACCACATAAATCCACCAGCCGCAGGAACGGATCATGGCGAACAGGTATCCAGCAACGAGCCTTGGCTGGGCAAAGAACCGGGGCAGAAAGGCGAGTGGGTTTTTTGCCGGGCCTCGCGCCCGGGTAATCAGTTTTCCGTTGCCCAGCCGCATACGCCAGAACTGGATCAGCATGACTGCGCCTGCAACTGCGCTTATGACGAAGGGGGCCGGAGTCCAGACCTCCATCAGCAGAACGCCTGCCATCGGGCCACCGGTCCAGCCGAGGGCGCTGTAGAACATGCGGCTGGTCTCGCAATGGCCCAGTTCGATCTTGCTGATGTAGTCCAGCACATAGGCGTTAAAGCAGATAAAGGTCACAACCGTCGCTACGGTGTTCAGCGCCAAAGCGCCGACAACCGCTGCCGGGCTGCCTTCGATCGCTAAAATTGCGCTGCCAATGAACATGAGGCAGCCGACGGTATAGGCCCATCTGCGCGGCACGAACCGGATCAGGAAAGGTACCATCAGCCCGGCAAGCAACGAGATGACGCCAATCAGAAAATACAGAAACGAAACCGATGACGCGTCACCCAGTGCCCGGTACATAGCCAGCGGAAACACCGATATCAGAATACCGCGCACAATCGCTTCGAATCCGGCCAAAATGCCGAAATCGCGGACTGAGGGGGCAGGGGCGTGGCGCACCCATTCGGGGATACGGCGTTCGTGCATAGGTAATCTCTTTGATCAACTGAGGTCACATTGCGCCCGATGAGATTGCATTCTTCAGGGTTTGCGACATGCAGGTCGCGCTTGGGCTATGTCGGAGAAATTTTTTGGTTTCAGACCTGCCGCGCCCGCGCCTCTCGCCAGACAAGGATCAGTCCTCCGGTCAAGATAATGACCGAGCCGATCATGCTGATCCCATCCGGGATAACTCCGAAAATGGCGAAGTCGTAGAAGGCCGCAAAAATCAGCGTCGTATAGCTGATCGGTGCGACGAAAGAGGCATCTGCACGGGCCATACCGTTGACAAAGCATGCTTGCGCGCAGGCCATCAAAACGCCGATCGTCACCAGCGCCGCCCATTGTTCGAGCGTTGGCATCTGGAAGACGAAGCTCACCGCGACTGAGGCAATTGTCAGGCCCATGGCGTTGTTGATCAACAGAATCTGGATTGGGATCTCACGGCCTGAAAGCTTTTTGATGAATATCAGTTCCATTCCTATGATCGCGGCTGCCGAAAGCGCTAGCAGAGCAGCGGGTTGAAAACTCGCCGGTGTGGGCCGCAAGAGGATCAGTGCACCGGTCAGGGCCACTGCGGCGGCCAGCCAGCGCCACGGGCCGACGCCCTCTCTCAACAGAGGGATTGCCAGCACCATCGCAAAAACCGGGTTCAGGAAGGAAATCGCCGTCGCATCCGCAATCGGGATGAACGCGACCGAGGCGAACATCAACGTGATCCCCGCCCATCCGAAGCTTGTGCGCCCGATATGCAGCCCCCAATGCGGGCGTTGCAGGCGCGGCCGCATCACGCCGACGGCGGTGACGATGACCAGAAAGGCAAACAGGAAACGTCCATGGCTGATCTGCATAGGATGCAGCGCCGGGCCCAGCGTATCGGTCCCCAAAGCCTTGGCCAGCAAAGTTGTCCCCGCCAGCAGCGCACTGGCTGCTGTGATCAGCACGGCAGCAAGGGGCGGGTTATTTGCTTTGGCAACGAACATGACACAGCGGTGCGTCAGCGTCCGTCAAATGGCAAGCGGCAATTGCAGCGGGTGCCAAGTATTTTCCATCCACAGAAAATTCGGGGTTTTCAGAGGCGCGGCACACGGCTATACGGCGCCTCATGATCAAACACGCACATATCCTGCGACTCCGACGCCGACGCTTTGCCGCGTAACCGGCCCGTTTGATCCGTTTGTGCCGCGCAAATCGGCACAATTCTTACCAAATCAGTTGACGAACACAGGCCGAGTGTATCACTCACGAGGCTCAAGCTATCTGAAAAGGATGATCCCATGATCCCGTCCGTTTTGCCGACCTATAACCGTGC
The DNA here is from genome assembly GCF_056537465.1 of Ruegeria sp. CE8. Taxonomy (NCBI): domain Bacteria; kingdom Pseudomonadati; phylum Pseudomonadota; class Alphaproteobacteria; order Rhodobacterales; family Roseobacteraceae; genus Ruegeria; species Ruegeria sp. CE8. The sequence continues at coordinate 58,937 of NZ_JBQFRP010000005.1, read as the reverse complement.
GCCCCTGACCTTTGTGAAGGGCGAAGGCTCCTGGCTGACCGAGGCGGATGGCCGACGTTTTCTGGACCTTGGCGCAGGGATCGCCGTGAACGCGCTGGGTCATGCCCATCCGGCATTGGTGAATGCCCTTACCGAGCAGGCGCACTTGTTGTGGCATGTCTCGAACCTCTACCACATCCCGCAGCAACAGGCGCTGGCCGACAAGCTGGTCGAGCACACGTTTGCCGACACCGTGTTCTTCACGAACTCGGGCACCGAGTCCTGTGAGTTGGCGGTCAAAATGACCCGCAAGTATTTCTATGACAAAGGTCAGCCCGAACGGGTCGAGATCATCACCTTTGACGGCTCGTTCCACGGTCGGTCGTCGGCCGGTATCGCCGCCGCTGGTTCTGAAAAGATGACCAAAGGTTTTGGCCCCCTTTTGCCTGGTTTCGTGCATGTCGCGTTCGGCGACCTCGATGGCGTCACCAACGCTATCAGCGAAAAGACCGCCGCAATCCTGATCGAGCCCATTCAGGGTGAGGGCGGTATTCGTCCCGCTCCGGACGGTGAACTCAAGGCCCTGCGTCAGATCTGCGACGACAACGGAATCCATCTGATTTTGGACGAAGTTCAATGCGGCGTCGGTCGGACCGGTAAGCTGTTTGCGCATGAATGGGCTGGGATCACCCCGGACATCATGATGGTCGCCAAAGGGATCGGCGGAGGCTTCCCTCTGGGTGCGGTTCTGGCCACCGAAGATGCGGCCAGCGGCATGACCGCAGGCACGCACGGATCCACCTATGGCGGTAACCCATTGGGCTGTGCCGTTGGGTGTGCGGTGATCGATCAGGTTGCCACACCTGCATTCCTTGAGGGCGTCAACCGCAAGGCCGGGATGCTGCGGCAGAAGCTTGAAGGCTTGATTGCCAGCCATCCGGAAGTCTTCGAAGAGGTGCGTGGCGTTGGCCTTATGCTGGGCCTGAAATGCAAGCCGGCCAATATCGACGTGGTGAACGCCGGTTATGACAACGAAGTCATAACTGTTCCAGCCGCCGATAATGTGATCCGCCTGCTTCCGCCGCTTACTCTGACCGAGGATGATATCGCACAGGCACTGATCCGCCTTGAGAAAACAGCCGAGCAGGTCGAGAGCAAACTCGCCGACGCCTGATCTTCATCTATTCAAAATCACGCGGGTATCCGGGTGGAACTGCCCGGACGACCCTCAGACAAAAGTGACAGTGAAATGAACCACTTCCTCGATATCCATAAGACCGACGCAGCTGATCTGCGGAATATGATCGATCAGGCGGGTGCCATGAAACAGGCGCGGCTTGGCCGCCCTAAGGCCGCGCTGGATGACGAACAGCCGCTCAAGGACCGCATGGTTGCGCTGATCTTCGAAAAACCCTCGACCCGGACACGCGTCTCTTTTGACGTGGGCGTGCGCCAGATGGGGGGGCAGACCATGGTTCTGTCCGGCAAGGACATGCAGTTGGGCCATGGTGAAACCATCGCCGATACCGCCCGTGTGCTGTCGCGCTATGTCGACATGATCATGATCCGGACGTTTGACGAGACCATCCTGACCGAGATGTCCGAATACTCTGACGTGCCGGTGATCAACGGCCTGACCGACCGCACACACCCCTGTCAGATCATGGCGGACGTGCTGACCTTCGAAGAACACCGCGGCCCGATCGCAGGCAAAAAAGTGGTCTGGACCGGCGATGGTAACAATGTTTGCGCCTCGTTCCTGCATGCCGCTGGCCAGTTTGGCTTTGACCTGACCTTCACCGGGCCGGCCCAGTTTGACCCCGAAGAAGAGTTCATGGGCTTCGCCCGCCAAAAGGGATCAAAAATCGTTGTCGAACGGGATCCGTTCAAAGCCGTTGAGGGTGCAGACCTTGTTGTGGCCGATACCTGGGTTTCCATGCACGATTCCCAATCGGCCAAGGAACGTCGCCACAACCTGCTGCGGCCCTATCAGGTCAATACCGAGTTGATGTCTCACGCAAAACCGGACGCGCTGTTCATGCATTGCCTGCCCGCGCACCGTGAAGAGGAGGCGACATCCGAAGTGATGGACGGCCCAAACTCAGTCATCTTTGATGAGGCCGAAAACCGCCTGCACGCGCAAAAGGCGGTGATGCGCTGGTGTCTCGGGGTCTGACTGGAGTCGTCAATGCCTCATGTCACCCTAGAATTCTCGAAAGGGATAGAGCAGGCCCATGATGTTCAGGCGATTTGCGATCAGCTTTTCGACCTGCTGGCCGCTCATCCTGAATTCGACGCTGAGACGATTAAGATCCGCGCGACTCCGGTAGAATACTACCGTATCGGCACTGATCCTCAGAGCTTTGTCCACGCCACGCTTCTACTGATGCAAGGTCGTGACGAGGCGACGCGCTCTGAGCTCAACGCATCCATTCTCAAGGTACTTTCGGCGGCATTGCCCGAGGTTGGCAGCCTCACAGTGCAAGACGTGCAGATGAACCCCGCTTCCTACGCGATACGGCTTGCCGGGTCATAACCAGCACCCGGCTGCCGTTGGTGCCTGGTAGTTCAGGTGGGTCGCCTGATATCCCAAATCCGCAGTTTGGCGAGCGTCGTGGCGCTCGCCAACACCACCAACCCGCACAGCGCCCATTTGGTCATGACTTCCATCGTGCCTTCAATCAGCAAGGCATGTACGACGCTGCCAATTATGGTGACAATCGCCAGGCTCGCGTGACCCAACCTCCAGACGCGAAACCGCAGGCCGAGGCGCTTGCGAAGAAGACCCATCACCGCAGCCCCGAACACGGCCCACATCGCGATCACGCCCCAGGCGGAAAACGGTGTCGGAGAGACAAACAACAGGGCGTCAATAACGTCGGGCGGGCTGGTGATCCACAAGCCGCCGACATGGATCAGAATGGCAGTAACCAAAGTCAGCCCGCACCACCGATGCCAATGGCGGCTGACCACAGGGGACAAGCCCGGCAACCAACGCCCGGCCAACAGCGGCTGCATCAGTAGCAAGCACATTGCGACAACTCCGGCGAACCCGGCGGCGATATAGATCGGGTCACGCCACGCCAGCAGCGGACTGGCCGCAGCAGCAATGATCGGTACGGCCATGGCAAGGATCACACCGGCCCAAATTACCAAGTTCCGGCGCACTATCGTCAGGCGGGCTGTAGTACGAAATGGGCGGCCAGAGTCTTGTCTTTTGAGCTCGCCATGATCGGGCGCAGGAACACCGTCTGGAACTCACCGCTGTCATAGGCCAGATGACCATGCGGCTGGCCAAACGCCGGCACGATCTGCGGCATTTCCAAGCGGAACTCTCCATTGGCATCCGTCAATGTGGCACCGTGACTTTGCGGGTCGCGTTCGTGGCCTTCGGTCGTGTGCGCCCAGATTTGAATGCGCTGACCGGGCAAGGGGGCACCGTCACCGGCGCGTCGAACGGTTCCGGTCATCCAGAACCCTCCGCCGCCAATCCGATCGACGATGGGCGCACCGGGGCGGTAGTTGTTGGATCCGCCACGCATGGACGGCGTAGGGGCCACCCCCTTCGCGCGCGCGGGCACAAGCAGGCCGGTTGCGCCCGTTGCCAGAGCGGCCCCGCCCGCCACAATCACTGAACGACGAGAGAAAGAAATACCAGTCATAGAAACCTCTCTTCCCAGGCGATTTATCGCGCCCCAGCGGCATCAGGGGCTCTTTGGCCGCAAAGATAGCACGATTGTTTCGGTTTCCGAGGTGCAGAGCAGGCAGAACACGCAAATTGTGAATTCCTTTGACGGTTACCTTATCCGGGTGCAATCCTGACACCCATCATCTCATGTCGGGAAGGCCCGCAGCATGATCCATCAAGACCCTGTCTCAGACGACGAAATCAAAGCGTTCAAACGTGATGGTGCAGTTGTGCTGCGGTCCAGGTTCTCGGAGGATTGGCTCAATCTGCTGCGGGATGGTATCAAGGCGGATCTGGTCCGCCCGACGAATAACTTCACCCGCCATACCAAAGACCCGCGCGCACCGGCCTATCTCGAGGATTACTGGGCCTGGAACAAAATCCCGCAATTTACGGATTTCGTTCATAATTCGCCCTGTGCGCAAATTGCAGCACAGTTGCTGGGTGCACCGTCGATCAATCTTGTCATGGACAACTGGTTCCTGCGTGAGGCGGGCTCGACCTCTCGCCCTCCGTTCCATCAGGATCTGTCCTACTTTGATTTTGAAGGCACAATGTGCGTCTTGTGGTTGCCGCTTGAACCGGTGAGCAGGGAAAATGGTATCGCCTTCGTCAAAGGCTCGCATCTTTGGGACAAACTGTTCATGCGGGTGCGCTTTGCCGATGGCCATCCCAGCTATGAACCCACTGAGGTGGCAGGGCTAACCTATCATCCGCCACCTGACATCAACGCGGACCCGGATGCATATGAACTGTTGCAATGGGACATGGAACTGGGGGATTGCATCTATTTCGACATGCGTACGCTGCACGGCGGGCTTGCGTCTGTTACGCCGACCGAGACCGTGCGTCGATTTACGCTCAGGATGACCGCGCCGGACGGCATCATTCGCTATCGGGGTGACTGGGCCAAGGACGAACGCGCTCAGTTCGAAGCGGCCGGTTACCGAGAAGGCGACCGTATCGACGGGCCGTTTTTCCCGCGGCTTTGGCCACGCGAACCCGATCAGGCCTGAGGACGTCCCGAAACACGACGAAATCCTCGCACCCATTATGTGCATTTGTGCAAATTGAAACGCATATATTCGAATTATATCCTGCATCAATGAGCGAAATGCACAGATCACGGGAGAGCACGCATGAGTTGGAACCCCACCCACAACCCCGAATGCAAGTCAGATAATGCGGCGCTTGAGACGTTGATTATCCCGCGCGCCCGCGATCTGGGCGGGTTCGAGGTTCGTCGCGCGCTGCCTTCGGTTAAACGTCAGCTCGTCGGGCCGTTCATTTTCTTTGATCAAATGGGACCTGCCGAGTTTATCACCGATGGCGGAATCGACGTTCGCCCGCACCCGCATATCGGTTTGGGCACGGTGACCTATCTGTATCAGGGTGAGTTTGAACACCGGGACAGCCTCGGTACGCATCAGATGATTTACCCCGGCGAGGTCAACTGGATGGTTGCCGGGCGCGGCGTAACCCATTCCGAGCGTACCAGCGAGGAAACCCGAGGCAAACGGCACAGTCTGTTCGGAATTCAAACCTGGATCGCTCTGCCCGAGGCGCATGAGGATATGGCCCCCGATTTTGAACATCACAAGCAGGGTGCGCTGCCGCATATCGAAGACAAGGGGGTCAGCGCCCGGTTGATCCTGGGTTCGGCCTATGGCGAAAACAGCCCGGTAACGATGCTGTCCGAAACGTTCTATTTGGACGTGCAGCTGGATCCAGGTGCCGCATTCCCATTGCCCGACGACCACGAAGATCGTGGTGTGTATGTCACTCAGGGTTCGATCGAGATCGCAGGCGACACGTTCGAGGAAGGTCGCATGATGGTGTTCCGTCCGGGTGATCGTCTGTCGGTCAAGGCCGGCCCCCTCGGGGCGCGGCTGATGTTGCTGGGTGGCGCGACGTTGGGCGAAGACCGCTATATCTGGTGGAACTTCGTATCCTCCTCGAAAGAAAAGATCGAAAACGCCACCCGTGAATGGAAGTCTGCGGACTGGGCAAATGGTGCTTTCCATCTGCCGCCGGGCGATGATCAGGAGTTCATTCCAATCTCGGAAGAGCTGGAGCGCACCCGGCCAAGACTTGCGCGCTGACCAAACGTCAGGGGGCCTTGCCCGAGAGCCTGATACCGGCAATCCTCCCCTTTAGGGGAGGGACGCCATGAAAATAGTTATCGCGGGTGCGGGCAGCATCGGGTGTTATTGCGGGGCATTGCTGGCCGATGTCGGCCACGACGTGACCCTGCTGGGTCGTTCCCGCATTCTGGACCCGATCCGCGCGCAAGGTTTGACTGTTACCGATTTCTCCGGCCTGCGCTGTCACGTTGACGCCGAGCAGTTGACGTTGACCGAAGATCCCGAGTGCCTGCAGGATGCAGAGCTGGTGATCGTAACCGTAAAGGCTGCGGCCACGGCCGACATGGCGAGTCAAATCGCACGGCTTGTCCCGGCATCCGCGCCCATTTTGTCGTGGCAAAACGGGATGGAGAATGCCCGAACGCTCCGCACTGCTTTGCCGGATCGCGATGTACGGGCCGGGATGGTGCCCTTTAACGTCGTGCCGTCCGAACCGGCTGGTTTTCATCGTGCGACGTCTGGCGATATCGTGATCCAGTCTGGCCCCGGCGGATTGGGGCAAACGCTCAGTTCCCCTGATCTACCGGTGATCGAGAACGACGATATTGAGGCTGTCCAGTGGGGTAAGCTGGTTATCAACCTGAACAACGCGCTGAATGCGTTGTCGGGTTTGTCGTTGAAAGATCAATTGATGGATCGGGAATGGCGCCGTCTCATGGCCGACCAGATGGAAGAAGCTTTGGCCGTACTTCGGGCTGCCGGTCATACGGTTGCGTCGACGACCCCATTACCTGCGTGGATGACGCCCCACATCCTGCGCTTGCCGACACCTCTGTTCACCCGGATCGCCGCGCGGATGTTGACCATCGATCCCAGTGCGCGAACGTCAATGGCTTACGATCTGATGGCAGGGCGACCGACGGAAATCGACAGTTTGCAGGGTGAAGTCATTCGTCTGGGTAAACAATGCGGGCGGTCGACGCCGATCTGCGCGAGAGTCCGGACGCTTGTCGTGCAAAAACCCGACAAGAGTCTGCGTCCGGATCAAATCATTCCCTGAACAAAGCGAAATCTCGAAACTTCGACCTTGCTAATCCGCTCAGGTGAACGCCGTCAGCATCCAGAAGATCGCAGCCGACATGAATGCGGCCGCCGGAACCGTGATTACCCAGGCGGCGACGATCGTCATGAAATGTGACCGCCGGACCAGTTTGCGCCGCCGCTGCTCTTCCCGGGCCAGTTGTTGCTCGGGCGGGCGCTGGCGGTTGGTTCGGTCCCGCTGGCGATTCTGGTGCCACTCACGATAGAACCCGACGCCAAACACGGCACCAACGGCGATATGGGTCGAGCTGACCGGCAGTCCCAGCCAGCTCGCGATGATGACCGTAATCGCTGCGGACAGCGCGACGCAGAATGCGCGCATCGGATTCAGTTTGGTAATCTGGCTGCCCACCATCCGGATCAGTTTGGGTCCAAACAGGAACAGACCGAACGAGATACCAAAGGCTCCGATGACCATTACCCAGGTCGGGATCGAGACTTTTGTAGCAAAATCTCCGAACTCTGCCGCGTGCACGATCGCGGCCAGCGGGCCAACGGCGTTTGCAACGTCATTGGCGCCGTGCGCAAAGCTCAGGAATGCGGCCGAAATGACCAGAGGCAGGCCGAACAGCGTTTTCAGTGATTTTGTGCGGTTTTCCAGCCCTTCGGATTTGCGGCGAACCCATGGAACGGTCATGGACCAGACCAGCGCGCCCGAGGCCAGCCCGATCAGCAGGGCGAATTCCAGATCGACTTTTATGATCCGCTTTAGGCCTTTGACGGCCAGATAGGTGGCAAACGCGCCTGCCATCAAAGCCACTAGGATTGGCACCCAGCGACGGGCAGCTGCAATCTTGTCGTCCTGGTTTTGGATCTTTGCGTTGATCAGCGCCAGAAAGCCCGCTGCGATGACACCACCCAAAACCGGTGAAATCACCCAACTGGCGGCAATCGCGCTCATTGTGCCCCAGCTTACGGCGCTCAGGCCAGCAGCCGCGATACCGGCCCCCATTACACCGCCCACGACCGAGTGCGTGGTCGATACGGGCGCGCCGACCCAGGTGGCCAAGTTGACCCACATCGCCGATGAAATCAGCGCCGCCATCATCGCCCAGATGAACACGTTGTTGTTCTGGACTGATGCTGGATCGATGATGCCTTTGGAAATCGTCGAAACTACGTCTCCGCCCGCCAGTAAAGCACCGGCGCTTTCCGCGACGGCGGCGATAGCGATGGCCCCGCCCATCGTCAGGGCATTCGCCCCCACCGCAGGGCCCATGTTGTTGGCGACATCGTTCGCACCGATGTTGATCGCCATATAGGCCCCAAAACCGGCGGCCGCGATCACGATCAATCCGCCATCGGCCCGGCCGAACAGTACCGCAGCGGTCAGTCCGGCAAGTGCGATAAACGCCAGCGCAATCCCCGGAGCCAGCATCGGGCGCGCCAAGTGGACGTTCGCATGCTCAATGCGGGAAATTCGGTGCAGATCGCTGTCCAGCGCCTGCCAGCGGGCTTTTGGGTTTGTGTTCGACATCGGTTTTCTGAGGGTGGTTTGGTTTAGCCGGTGCGGTTAAAGGCTTGCCACAGGTGTTGCAACCAGCCTCACAGAAGTTTGTTGGAATTTGTTACAAATGCCGCAGCAGGGCGCTGAGTTCTGGTTCGTGCACCAGATTGGCCGCCTCTTTCGGAGGAAACCATTTGCGCTGGCGCTGACCAGCCTCGGGGTAGTCATCTGCCAAGCCTTCGATTTCTATGCGGAAAACGCTCGTGCAGACCGGAACTGCCGACCCATCATCCAACCTTTTGTCATACGTGAAGTGACCAACCGAATCCCGATTCAGGTGCTTCACTCTTACGCCGGCCTCTTCCCACGCTTCCTGCATGGCGGCTTCGGCGCCGTCTTTACCGTCCATCGGCCAGCCCTTGGGAATAACCCAACGACCCGTATCGCGGCTGGTTATGAGCAGCACTTCTTCGCCATCTTCGGTGTCACGTACGCACAAAGCTGCGAACTGCACCCTGTGAGGGCGCAGGATGAACGGTCGGGCGACCTCTTCCCACATATTTCGCAGCCATGACGTCATGAGTACAAGCTGTGTCGTGCGCTTCCAGTTTTAAAGTGGCGCGTCTTAACAGTTTATTTCAGATGCATCAATGTATCTGCTGCGCGCCGAAAGTTTCCTAAGGGAGAATTAACGAGCCCGTCGTTTGGCACGCAGGGTCGGGTCAGCTTGGGTTGGGTCCTCGGGCCAGGGGTGTTTCGGGTACTGCGCGCGCATGTCCTTGCGGACATCCGCGTAAGAACCGGCCCAGAACCCCGGCAAATCGCGTGTGATCTGTATCGGGCGTTGCGCTGGCGACAGCAGCGTGATCTTCAACGCCTCGCCGCCGACAATCGGGTGACGGGTGACGCCGAACAGTTCCTGCAAACGCACTGAAATCTCTGGCACGGCACCACCGTAGTCAATCGGCACTTTGCGGCCCAGCGGGGTCTCGAATGAACCCGGCGCGCGGCGGTCCAACTCCTGCGTCTGGTTCCAGTCTAGCCGGGCGCGCAGAGCAGGCAGCAGGTCGAACTTCTTCCAGTCTTCAGCAGTGCGCTGGCCCGAAAGCATGGGCAGCAGCCAATCTTCAAGCGTCTCCATCAATGCGTGTATCGAGAAATCTGGCAGGTCGGCCCCTTCGGCCCGCACCAGTTCCACACGTGCGGCCAATCGCGCCGCAGCGCCGTCCAGACGCAGGCCCAGATCGCGCACTCCGTCCAGCATTGCGCAGGCTATGGCCTCATCAGGGGCGTCCTTCCAGATGCGGTCGTCCAGAGTAATCGCGCCAAAGCGTTCTTGACGCCGCGCAATGACTCGACGCTCGCGTTTTGACCAGTCGCAGGTCTCGACCCAATCGATCTGATCCGCAAACAGGTCTCGGATTTCGCGTTCCGAGATCTGCGCAGCCATTCGCACACGTGCTTCACGCGGGTTTCCGTCGGTGTCTGTGACCACCAGATACGGCGCGGCGGCGAGCGTGTCGTCGTTTGCCAGCACAACGCCCTTGCCGCCAGACAGTACATAGCGGGGAACGTCGCCCTTGCGGCGTTGCCCGATCCGGTCGGGGTAGGCCAGAGCGGCCATCGCGGCGGGACTCAGGTCAGTGGGGCCCCCCGGTTTTTTCAGTCTCTTGGTTTCGGCTTTGATCCGCTCTAGCGCGCCGGAATTGACCTGCCATACCCGGTTGCGTTGAAACGCACGCGGATCACGCAGCGCCTCAAGCCGCAGCAAAATATCCGCGGGGGCACCTTTCAGGGGATCGCGTTCGGCCATCAGCGCAGCCAACGTTGCGGCGCTTGTTCCGGCGGTTTCCAGCATGTGCCCCAGTCGGGGGTGCAGGGGCAATGCCGCCAAAGCTCGGCCATGGTCGGTAATCCGGCCTTTGGTATCCAAAGCTCCCAGCATTGTCAGCAAGCTACGGGCCTCGGCCATCGTGCTCTCAGGCGGTGGAGTCAGAAAGGCCAGATCGCCGGGTTCCGCGCCCCACAACGCCAATTCCAATGCCAGCCCTGTCAGGTCTGCGGCTTCGACCTCGGCTGGTGGGTAGGTGGCCAGCGCCCCTTCTTCGCCCTTGGACCACAGTCGGTAGCACACGCCCTCGGCGACTCGTCCCGCGCGGCCAGCGCGCTGGGTGGCTTCGGCGCGCGTCACCCTCTCTGTCACAAGTCGCGACATGCCAGAGCCCGGATCGAACCGTGCCCGCCGCGCCTGTCCCATATCGACCACCACCTGGATGTCGGGGATAGTCAGCGAGGTTTCGGCGATCGAAGTCGCCAGCACCACCTTGCGTCCGGTTTTCACCGGAGCAATTGCCGCGCGTTGCGCGGCGAAGGGCATTGCGCCGAATAGAGGGCGTACCGTGCAGTCACCTGGTAATCGGTTGGACAAAGCGGCCTTAGCCGTTCGGATCTCGCCCTCGCCGGGCAGGAAGACCAGCATTCCGCCTTTGGTTTCACGTTCGGCCTGTACCACCAGCTCGACGAGCGCATCCAGTCGTCGCGCCTGCGCTCTCAAGGGGCGGTCCAGCCAGCGGGTCTCGACCGGGTAACTGCGACCCTCGGATGCTACCAGCGGCGCGTCCATCAGTTTGCCAACCGGCTCGGCGTCCAATGTCGCGGACATGGCCAGCAGGATCAGGTCGTCACGCAGCGCGCCAGTGACTTCAAGGCACAATGCGAGCCCAAGATCGGCATTCAGAGACCGCTCGTGGAATTCATCGAAAATCACCGCGCCGACGCCCGGCAGGTCCGGTTCGGATTGCAGCATTCGTGTCAGAATGCCCTCGGTCACGACCTCGATGCGGGTTGCCTTGGAGACTTTCGCCTCTCCGCGAACGCGATACCCTACGGTCTCTCCGGCGCGCTGCCCCAGAGTTTCCGCCATCCGTTCGGCGGCTGCCCGAGCGGCAAGCCTGCGCGGCTCCAGCATGACAATCTTGCCGTCGCATAGCCCGGCGTCGAGCATGGCCAGAGGCACACGTGTCGTCTTGCCTGCACCCGGAGGAGCCTGCAGAACAGCCCGGCCATTGGCCTTCAGCGCGGCCAGCAGATCAGGAACAGCGTCGTCGATGGGCAGTCGTAAGGTCATTGGCGCTTTATCCGTCAACCGTCGGGCAAGGTCCAGTTCCGCTATTTGCGGAGGACGACTGCCGGGCCATAAATTGTTTGTGCGTCAACCCGTGTAGCACGCATCACATCGTCATGGGGCTCATAGGTTACCGATACCGGAAAACGGCTGCCGGTGCGCAGGTCGCCGGGCGGATAGCCTGCAAGCCGGGTAAAAGCGCCCACACAGCGAACTTTGCCGTTCTCATCGATCCGACGGGTAAGGGCGATTTCGGTCAGCCGTTCGCCGTCGAACAGTTTTTGCCGCATGGTGCAAAGCTCAGCCGGGTTCTGATCCCGCAAAACCATGAAAATACCGGTTAGCGGATCCACCGCGCCGCGTTGCTGTGCATCCGTCACGGCATAGTCACCGCGATCACTGATCTTGGGGCCACTGGCCCGTGCGATACCGTTCCTGTAGTCAAGCCTTACGCGAGATATCCGACGGCCCGTGTCCATGTCCTCGATGTATTGGACTGGGGAAAACCGCGCCCCTTTGCGGCGCCCCCGAGCCTCAAGCACAAAGCGTACGCGTTTGATTGCTCCGGCCAATCCGGTCGTCGAAAGCTGTCCTTCCACTGCATAGCGGGACGCGCTCAGGTCGGACACCAGAACCAATTCGCCCACCTTGACCCCCAGCGCCCGCAGGGCAAATCGGCTCTGCTCAGCCATGCCGATGGCAGGCAGGAAAGAGAGGATCATCAGCAACACATGGGCGCGAATTGTATGCATCGGGTACCTTTCCTCAAAGGTCCGGTCTGGACAAATCACCCGGCGGGGCGGCAAGTAGTCGTGCCGCAAAATATCGGGGTGGGAATGGAAATAGACAGCCTAGGTGACAAGATTTTGAACGGGGACCGGCGTGCGCTGGCCCGTGCAATCACTCTGGTCGAAAGTGGCCGCGCCGATCACCGGGCGCAGGCGTCCGATTTGCTGGCATATCTGGCCAAGTCGGGGCGTCAATCCTTGCGCATTGGCCTGTCAGGCACGCCGGGCGTGGGCAAATCCACCTTTATCGAAAGCTTTGGCATGATGCTGACCGGTCAAGGGCTGCGCGTGGCGGTTCTGGCTGTCGACCCAAGCTCGGCGCGTTCGGGAGGCTCGATTCTGGGCGACAAGACCCGGATGGAGCGCCTGAGCCGCGAGAAGAACGCCTTTATCCGTCCGTCGCCCAGCCAATCGCATCTGGGTGGTGTTGCCCGCCGCACGCGCGAAGCGATTGCCCTATGCGAGGCTGCCGCGTTTGATGTCGTGTTGATCGAAACCGTGGGCGTCGGGCAATCCGAAACCGTTGTTTCAGAAATGTCCGACCTGTTCCTGCTGTTGCTTGCACCTGCGGGCGGGGACGAGTTGCAAGGTGTGAAGCGTGGCATCATGGAAATGGCGGACATGATCCTAGTGAACAAGGCGGACGGCGACCTGAAGGCCACGGCCACACGCACATGTGCCGACTATGCCGGTGCCTTGCGCCTGCTGCGCAAACGCCCACAAGACCCCGAGGGTTTCCCCAAGGCAATGACCGTCTCGGCGGTCGAGGAACAAGGGCTCGAGAAGGCCTGGGAGGAAATGCAGGCCCTGACAGGCTGGCGACGTGAGAGCGGGCATTGGTCCGATAATCGAGCCGCTCAGGCACGGTTCTGGTTCGATCAGGAAGTACGGCACGCCCTGCTATCCCAATTGGACGCGCCGGCCGCGCGCGCCGAGATGGAACGTCTGGCCTCCGAGGTCGGTTCGGGGAACCTGAGCCCGACGTCAGCCGCAAGCCGAATGCTGCGCATCCTGGCAACAGACTAGGCGGCGGTGATTGCCTGAGGTGGTGGGAACGTCAAAAACATGTATTCTGGTCCGGAATACAGTTTTTTGATTGCGCCGATTTGGAGAGGGGGGGCTGTAGGTCCAAATTTGCGCGAACCGCAAGATGAGCGCACCGGAGGCCGCCGAACATGCCCGATATCAGAGGGACAAATGGTGCCGACAATATTGACGTCACGGGCAACCAAGGGACGCTGAACGGCTCGCCCGAGGGCTCGCCTATTGATGATATCCGCGGTCGCGGCGGCGACGATCAGATCAACGTGGTCAGCAGCACGATTTCCGGTGACGTTCGCGGCAACGGCGGAAATGACGACATCACGATTGTGAATGCCGAGATCGGCGGGCAGCTCAACGCCGGGCGCAATTCGGACACGGTCACAGTCTATGACGCGCTGATTGGCAACATCCGTCTGGGTCAGGGCAATGACACCCTTAACTTCATCCGCACCGAGGTCACCGGGGATGTCAGTGGCGGTTCCGGGCAGGACGCGCTCAACTTGCCAGTTGGAACAGTCGTCACCGACGCCAATTTCGGAACGTTCACTGTTGTCGACGGGGTATCATACTCACTTTCCAGCGGCACCTTCGAACTGCCCTCGGGGATTGTCACCACCTACAGCGGCTTTGAATCCGGGACCGGGTTTCTCTGTTTTACACGGGACACTCTTATCCGGACGCAACATGGATCAACCCGAATTCAGGATCTTCGGACCGGAGACCTGATCCCGACGCAGGGGAACGGATTGCAACCCATCCGCTGGATCGGACGCCGTGTGTTTATGGCCAGTGAGCTTGCAAACGACCCCAAACGGCGCCCCGTGCGTATCCTGGCCGGCGCGTTGGGCGGTGGTTTGCCGGATCGCGATCTGCTGGTCTCACGGCAACACAGGATGCTGGTACAGTCGAAAATCGCCAAGCGGATGTTCGGAGCCTCCGAGGTCCTGATTCCGGCGATCAAGCTGACCGCATTGCCGGGAATATTCGTCGATGAAACGGTCGACAATGTCGAATACTACCACCTGCTTTTTGATCGGCACGAGATTGTTTTTGCCGAAGATGCCCCGAGCGAAAGCCTGTTTACCGGACCCGAGGCGCTTAAGGCCCTCAGCCCCGAGGCGAGGTGTGAGATATTCGATATTTTTCCGGAGTTGGCAGATGTGAATCGCAATCCAAACCCGGCGCGCTTTATTCCAAAAGGACGTCAACAGGCACAACTGGTCGCCCGGCACCTCAAGAACAAAAAGCCGCTGGTGCGGGTCGGCTGAGCTGCGATATTCATCAGTGCGGAAAGGGCGGCTCGTCTCGCGCACTTCGATGTGCCGAACACCGGGTTGGCGGCCCAGTCGTTCAATTATCAGGGTGGACGAAGTGTGCGGCAAGACAGCGTTTTCGACGGAGATTGATTACGCACCTCACTCATGAATCCGGGGCGATCTCGCCGGAACGATTGGTACGTCAACTCTGAAACGACCGCACTTAAAGCCTGCCTTTCAAAATTGGCGCCGATTTTGGAACACGTATCGGCGACGGGTTTTTCAATGGGCGGATATGCCGGCCTGCGCCTCGCATGGGCGCTGAACCTAACGTTACTTGTTGCCGTTTTCCTCCCAGCTTTCAATTTGCGAAGATCACGTTCCGTTTGACTGGCGGTTCAAAAAATAGGCGAAAGAGTTCGATCCCGATCTCGGGGCGTTGTCGAGTTGTAGGCATTCTGTACAGGGCCCCAATCAGGTTGATCCGTTCAATCGGGCCAATTTGTTGAACGCGACGATGATCCAGGGGGGGGGCATTCCCGGCGATGGAAATCGCGAGGCTGTGTTTCGGAGGCCATTCGGCAACTTCAGTGATCCGGCAAAGTGGCCGATACGCCAGGTTGCAAAAGCTGTTGCACGGCAGCGACTATCACTTGAAAAGGGGCATCCGGCTACATCGGGCCGCGCGTCCGAAAAAACCTCGCTACTGGGAGCGTTTTGGCTGTTCCAGCGGCAATTTCCGGGCGGCTGGGGCTGGAAGAACACGCATTGAAACGCGTTGCAGTCCAAAATAAAAACTTGGCGTCGTGAAAGCGTGGCATATGGCTTGACCCCGCCAGCGATTCCCACTACACGCATCCAACCAGTTTTCGGGCGCGACTTCGGGTTGCGCCCCTTGTGATTTGGCCGAAGGTGTAATACCTGGCCACCAGAAACAAAGGAAGAAACCATGTCGCGCCGTTGCGAACTGACCGGAAAAGGCCCGATGACTGGCAACAATGTCAGCCACGCCAAAAACAGAACTCGTCGTCGTTTTCTGCCTAACCTGAACGACGTTACACTGCAGTCGGAAACCCTGGGCCGTGGCGTCAAGCTGCGCATCTCTGCGGCTGCACTGCGTTCGGTGGACCACCGTGGTGGTCTGGACGCGTTCCTGGCCAAAGCCAAGGACGAAGAACTGTCCGACAACGCACTGAAAGTGAAAAAGGAAATCGCCAAGGCGCAAGCTTCGGCCTAATCCTGTTTTCCTGAAAGAATTTAAGCCCTGTACCACCCGGTGCAGGGCCTTTTTTGTTTGCTGGGTATCTGTTCTTAAAATGGAATTAAATTTTCGGTTTAGGTGATATTGTTCACATACAACTTGCGTCCGCCATCTTATGTTTAGTCATATTCATCTGGCGGAGTTAATTCTCATGTCTTTCAAGTCTTTCAACGCGTTCTCCCTGTTGGCCGCATTTTTCGGCAAGTCAGTTGGGACATGTCTACGGATGCAGCGTCAGGTGAATCGGCTGCACACCAGCCTGACCAAAGGGTCCGTCAAACGTCCGGAACCGGATCGCTGACACTGTCCTCCCAGCCCTGGGCTTCATGCGCGTCTGATTGCGCTTGAAGCCCGCTTTGTCTCTGGCCTATATCGGGGGCAGGATGAAGCTTTTTCTGAATAGATTCCTGCCCGTTGTGCTATCGCTGCTCGTCATTCTGACGGGGCAGGGCGTTTCGGCATCGCGCGGAATGGATCGGGCCGTCGGGCAGATGGTGCTTTGCACAGGCTCCGGACCGGTTGTGGTCTATATGGATGCCGAGGGGCAGCCAACTCAGCCTCCCCATTTCTGCCCGGATTATACGCTGACCCTGTTGGGCGCGGTAGCCGTCGCGGAACCAGTGCTGCCGATTGCACCCGAAAACGACCGTCCGGTACCTCGGCGCGAGGCGGACAATCTGATCGCTCTGCCGGTCCCGTCCAAGCCGGCCCGTGCGCCTCCAATAGATGTCTGAACCGTTTCCTTACCCTATCAGACACTTAATACAGGAGAGGCGCTATGTCCCTCACATCCAAACTTCTGGCTACCCTGGCCGCTGCAACACTTGCCACTGCTGCCTTTGCGCAGGATACGATCACCGTTGACGATGCCTATGCCCGGTCATCGGGCAAGACGGCCAAGACGGGTGCGGCCTTCATGATGATTCAAAACACCGGGGATGCCGATGATCGGCTGATCGGTGTGGAATCGGAAGCTGCTGCACGGGTCGAATTGCACACCCACATTGTTGACGATAATGGCGTGGCCAAGATGACCCACGTCGAGGAAGGGTTCGCCATTCCTGCCGGTGAGACCCACATGCTGAAACGCGGCGGTGACCACGTGATGTTCATGGGCCTGACGGCCCCGTTCGAGCAAGGCGGGATGGTTCCCGTGACGTTGATCTTTGAGAATGCCGGCGAAGTAGAGATCGAGGTTCCTGTCGATTTCGAGCGTCAGGATGCTGGCGGTCACGGCACGCATTCCAACTGAAGCGACGCCCGTCTTCGGGCCGATTTGCCGCCGACATCCATGCGCCAGGCCGGGTTTTACCCGGCCTGTTGTCCTTGTGGGACTGAGATCAGCGATTGACTACCCGCATGGCCACGCGGTCATGGGCGCGTTTGAAGCGCATTGCCAGCCAGAGCATGACTGCGGAAAAGGCGAGTGCAGAGAAAGCGATTGCCCAACCGAGAGCCACCATGCCACTGCCGGGCCAGAACAAAAGCACAAGGCCGATCACAAGGGCAACGATTCCCGAGTTGCGCACTGTTGGGGCATCAGGGTGGTCCCCCGACATTTGCCGCCACGCCATCAAGGAGCCGATGCCGACGATCAATGCCCAGGCACCCAGCAGGAAAAACGCCAGGCGGGCAACGCCCTCGGGCCAGATCAGCAGAACCAGCCCGATCAATAGGGCGCCGACACCGAAGCCTCCGATCAGCCCGCGCCGCCCAAAGCCCAGTAAGGTCAGGCCGCCGTCGAGAACCAGAAGAACCCCAACCAGCCGTAGCAACAACGCGATACTACCTGTCGGCCAGAACAGGGCGGCAATCCCCAGCGCACCGGCCAATATCCCGCGCAGAAGGAATGTCCACCAAAGATCGGTCAGCTGATTCCCAAGGGCATCACGACCATCAAGGGTACCATCGTCAAGAATTTCGCCTTGTTGGTTTTGGGGGTCTGTCATCTGGGTCTCCCAGCTTGTTACGCCTTTACTATAAACAGGAAATCCGGCCCGTGTCTGCGGATTTTGCCTTAGCGTTGGCCCAATAACCGGTCGACCCAGCGCGGAACGGTTTCGGTGGCAGGGCCCAGTATGACTTCGTCGAAACTCGACGCGCCGGTTGACGGGTCGAGATTCAGTTCAACTGTTCTGGCGCCGGACATCGCGGCTTCGTGTACGAAGGCCGCCGCAGGATAGACCTGACCTGAAGTGCCGATGGCCGCAAACAGACCAGCCCCGGCCAGATGGTCGTAAATGTTATCCATGTGGTAAGGCATCTCTCCGAACCAGACCACATCCGGTCGCGCCGTTGGGGCCGCGCAGGCGGGGCAGGGTTCCGCCACGGCCATTTCGGGTGGTGCGGTCCAACGATGGCCGCAGGCAGCGCAGAGCGCGCCTGCCAACGTGCCGTGCATGTGAATTACGTCCCTGGCACGACTGCTTTCGTGCAAGCTGTCGACGTTTTGGGTAACGATCACAACCTCGCCGGGCCAGTCACGTTGCAACCGCGCGAGCGCTTCGTGCGCTGCGTTGGGTTGCGCCTTGGCAGCTTGCACCCGGCGGGCGTTATAGAATTCGTGTACCAGCGCCGGATCGCGGGCGAACCCTTCGGGGGTGGCAACGTCTTCGATCCGGTGCTGGGCCCATAGGCCGCCTTCGTCGCGGAACGTGCCCAGCCCGCTTTCGGCGGAAATCCCGGCCCCTGTCAGAATGACGATCTTTTCCATCTCAGCCCTTCGCGTTACACCGTGGTTCATGACCCACCGTATCCTGTTCGTCTGTCTGGGCAATATCTGCCGTTCCCCCGCTGCCGAGGGCGTCTTTCGCGCCCGTGCGCCCAACTACATCACCGACAGTGCCGGAACCTCTGGCTGGCATATCGGTGAACCGCCCTACGGTCCGATGCAAAAGGCGGCGCGGGCGCGTGGGATTGACCTGGGTGATCTTCGGGCGCGGCAATTCGTGGCCGGGGATTTTGACCGGTTCGATCTGATCATTGGTATGGACGCCAACAATATTGCCGATATCGAGGATTTGCGGCCTGCGGGCAACGAAACCCCGGTTCGTCTACTGACGGATTTTGCGCCACAGGCTGGCGCTGACCACGTGCCCGACCCGTATTATACCCGCGATTTCGACGGTGCGCTGGATCTGATCGAGGTGGCGGTCGAGGGCGTTGTCGCGCATTTGCGCGGCTAGTTCATCAGCTTTAACCGGTTGTTCAGCCACGGTAATTGCGCCAGCGCCGGGTCGACGATCTGGCTACCCATCAGGCGACGCATCATACCCGCGACCTCTTGCGGGACCTGATCGGACCAGTCGGAGCGGGTGAACAGGGATATCGTCCGCGAGACGTCTCCGATCGGGGCGGGGTGCGCCTCAAGATCATCGTGGAAACGTGCGGCCCGCATATAACCCAACGGTGTTGTAATCGCCCAGCCGAGACCGCGCGCAGCCATTGCCATCAGCGCCAGGTGCGAGCCAATTTCGAAACGCTCTTCGAACTCCAACTGTTGCCGCGCCAGATGCGCCTCGATCTGGCGGCTGATCAATTGCTCGCGGGCATAGCGCAGGAAGGGCAGTTCCTGCATGGCGTTCTCAACCCCTTTGGGTGTAACCAGAATAAATGGGTCACGCACCAGCGGATACTCGACGACGCCCTCCAGCACTTCGCCGCTGTGGGCCGAGACCACCAGATGCAGGCGCTGAGCTTCTAGCTCGGCGAACAGATCAAGGCTGGGTAGGGTGATCAGTTTGAACTTGGACCGCGTCAGACTTTCTGCCAGCAGTGTCGCCAGGCGTGGGGTCAGGTCATTGTCGAAGTCGTCGATCAGGCCGATGGACAGGGTTGCAAGGTGACCCAGGTCCATCACAGTCAACTCGCTCTGGGCTATCTGCAACTCGGCCAGAATGGCCTCGGTTCGCGCCAGAAAGCTGCGCCCGGCTTGCGTCAGACGCATCGGGCGTCGTCCGTGGTCCACCAGATCGGTGCCCAGCGCATTTTCCAGATTGCGCAACTGTTGGGACACCGATGGCTGGCTGAGCCCCGTGATTTCGGCAGCCTGCGCCACCGAACCCGTCCGCGCCAGAGCCTCGAACACTTCGAGACCACGCAGGGTCAGCCCTTTCATAACCATTTGACATACCTTTCGCTGCGCCTTTTCTGGGGCGCAGCGTTGATCAGGTCAAGGATTGAGATCAGCTTAGCTGCAGATCGCCTGTGCCATTTGGCCGAAGTTCTGATATCGATCCCAAAGCGCATCGTCGCGCGCGGTTTTCGACATCTTGAGTTCTTGCGCCTGATGAGGGTCTTTGAACCACTTGGCGACCGTTTTCTGATCGCTGCGCGTCAGTGCTTGGTTGGCCACTTGCTGAATGCAACTGCACCGCGCCCGGGTTGCTGCCTGTCGTTCAGACGCCAGACATGCACGTTTAATTTGCGCGGCTTCAACTGTCTGCGGTGCAATCGTCGAAATCGACGCGGCACATAGTGCGATAAGGAGGAACTGTTTCATGCTCATGCCTCGTTTTTGCCTGCCCGGAGGGATCTGACGCCCCTCTCAGCTTGCGCGGGAGTATGAAACAAACAGTTCTCAGGATCAATGGCCAAGATGTTTCGCAACAATAGCACGGCCTCTTTGCGCCTCAGAGCGGGCCGAGCGGTTTCCGCCGTACCCGGGAGGTGCCGGGGGAGGTCGGGAAAGAACAACCCGTCTGGGTCCGTGCTTTTGTGCTGGGAGACGGCCAAAAGGCTCTCAGATGCGGCTCCGTTGGCGCGGATGACACTGTGGCGTTCAAGCAGGAAGTGGTGATAACAAGCTGTCTTTTGGTTTGACGGCGTGGCAATCCCGGCATCGACGAGGCTGATCGCGGGGATGAAGACTTCGGGAGTCGTAAAAAGTAGCTCAGCTAGCGGATGCTGGATCAAAATCCTGTGCTGTTGCGAAACCTTCAGCGGCGCGACCGCGGACAAAACACCTGTCGGGATCTCAACCAACCTGAAACGCCCTGCCGAAATGACATCCTGCGAGCCGGCCCATTGCACAGGTAGATAGCCGCTGTCCTGCGTCCAGACCAGATCGCCCGGTTGCAATGCCTCGATCGGAATGGCGCCTTTGTCGGTTTCTATCGAGGTCCCGCTGCTATAACAAATTGGGGTAACGTAATCGTCGACGGCAAAGCTGGGACCTTCCTGAGTGCCGACAACCGTTAGTGTAACGCCTGCCGGAGGAAACTCGCCCGGGCCACCGATAAAGGCGATTCCTTCGACGGTGGCATAGGATGGCGATGAATTGTTCACATTGAATGCAATCGCCTGCCACGTGTTCGTGCCATCTGTCAGGGTGATGCCATATTCGGCCTCCACCCGCGCGCCGTCTGAATAGGGGATGCCATCAATCGTCTGATCGCCGTCCAGCTGCTGATTTCCATCGTTATCGGAAAAGGTGGTGTCGTTGCCGCCATCCCGGATAAAGACTTCGGTGATATTGCGCGTGTCAATCTCGATGGTCTGTCCGATCAGGTGAACACCCGTACCCTGATTGATGCCATCCAGCCCTTGCGGAACTGAGATCGACAGCTGGCTTTCCCCCAGCACAAAGATGGAATAATTGGCCAAGGTTTACTCTGCTTTCTTGTTGGTGCGTCGGCCATTCAGCGCCATGATCCTACGCATTCGCTGATTTTAGGTAAATGCGACAGGGCAGAAAGACACCATCGCGGCCTTTTCTGCAACGCTTCACCGCTTGACGAGGCTTCATTCTGCGGACATATCCCGTTCCATGACAGACCTCGCTCATATCCGCAATTTCTCCATTGTCGCGCATATCGACCATGGCAAATCCACCCTTGCTGACCGGCTCATCCAAGAGACCGGAACGGTTAAGGATCGCGACATGAAGGAACAGTTGCTCGACAGCATGGATATCGAGCGTGAACGCGGCATCACCATCAAGGCCAACACGGTTCGCATCGACTATACCGCCGATAACGGCGAGAAATATGTGCTGAACCTGATCGACACCCCGGGCCACGTGGACTTCGCCTATGAGGTCAGCCGCTCCATGCGTGCGGTCGAAGGCTCGCTGCTGGTTGTGGACTCGACCCAGGGGGTCGAGGCGCAAACGCTGGCCAACGTGTATCAGGCCATCGACGCCGATCATGAGATCGTGCCGGTGCTGAACAAGATCGACCTGCCCGCGTCCGATTGTGACCGCGTGGCCGAACAGATCGAGGATGTGATCGGCATCGACGCGACCGACGCCATTCAGGTCAGCGCCAAAACAGGGCAGGGCATCCACGAAACGCTGGAAGCCATCGTAAAACTACTTCCCGCACCAAAGGGTACTCTGGACGCGCCGCTCAAGGCGATGCTGGTGGACTCGTGGTACGACGCCTATCTCGGTGTCATCGTTCTGGTTCGTATCATGGACGGCACGCTGAAAAAGGGCATGCGGGTCAAGTTCATGTCGAACGGCACCCTGCACCATGTCGACCGCGTCGGCGTATTCCGCCCTGAGATGCAGATGGTTGAGAGCCTCGGTCCCGGTGAGATCGGCTTCCTGACTGCCTCGATCAAACAGGTCCGCGACACCCGCGTCGGTGATACCATCACCAATGACCGCAACGGTACCGAGGTCGCTCTGCCGGGCTTCAAACCCGCGCAGCCTGTGGTGTTCTGCGGCCTTTTCCCTGTCGACAGCGCCGAATTCGAAGACCTGCGCGACGCGATCGAGAAACTGGCGCTGAACGACGCCTCATTCTCCTACGAAATGGAAACCTCGGCCGCGCTGGGCTTTGGCTTCCGCTGCGGCTTCCTTGGCCTGTTGCACCTCGAGGTCATCCGCGACCGTATCGAACGCGAATACGATATCGAGCTCATCACCACCGCGCCGTCGGTGATCTATCACGTCTACATGAAAGACGGCGAGATGATCGAGCTGCACAACCCGGCCGACATGCCCGATCCGTCCAAGGTTGATCACATCGAAGAGCCGCGCATCAAGGCGACCATTCTGGTGCCCGACGAATACCTTGGCGATGTGCTGAAACTCTGCCAGGACCGTCGCGGCATCCAGCTGGACCTGACCTATGCGGGCAGCCGCGCCATGGTCGTCTATGACCTGCCGCTGAACGAGGTCGTGTTTGACTTCTACGACCGCCTGAAATCGGTGACCAAGGGCTATGCCAGCTTCGACTACCAGATGACCGGCTATACTGAGGATAATCTGGTCAAGATGTCGGTGCTGGTGAATGACGAGCCCGTCGATGCGCTGTCCACCATGGTTCACCGCGACCGGGCCGAGATGCGGGGCCGGGCGATGTGCGAAAAGCTCAAGGACCTGATCCCGCGCCACATGTTCAAAATCCCGATCCAGGCCGCCATCGGCGGCAAGGTCATCGCGCGCGAGACCCTCTCGGCCCTGCGCAAGGACGTGACCGCGAAATGTTACGGAGGCGACGCCACGCGGAAACGCAAACTGCTGGACAAGCAGAAGGCGGGTAAGAAAAAGATGCGCCAGTTCGGGAAGGTGGATATCCCGCAGGAGGCGTTTATTTCAGCGTTGAAGATGGACAGCTAAGGCTGTCCGTTCTCTCCTTTCTTTGTTGACGCATACTAGGTTGCCTCTGGGTCAGCCTCCGATTGCCCGAGGTCGGCAAGCGCATTCCAGACCACCTCTGGAATATCCCAATTCGCCCATTCTATTGTCTGCCGAACGTGTTGTGGCCAAGTGACTCCACACACCGTTGAGGTAATGTTCTCGTCCCTAAGTGAAAACTGCAGCGCCAGCGCGCCCATCGGGACGTCGTGGCGAGCACAGATTTTCTCAATCTCACGCACCGGGGCAAGCGTTTCGTCTGTTGCCGGCCGGTAGACGTAGAAGTGATGCAGCGCACTGCCCTTTGCCAGAACGCCCCCTGCGTAGGGCGCGGCATTTAGAACCGAGACCCCTTTTGATTTGGCCAGTTGAATCAATGGTGCTGCGTTGACGTTCACAAGTGTATGCCGGTTATGCGTCATCACAACGTCGAAGTCTCGGTCGCGGAGCATAGGCATGAGAACATCCAGCTTTCCGCCTGCCAGTCCGACGGCGGTTGCCAAACCTTCCTCTTTCATCCGGAACAACTCGTCTAGCGCGCCTCCGTCGCGTGTAATCTCGTACACGTCGCCAGCATATTCCGGATCATGTAGGTGGAGGATGTCCACGCGGTCTACGCCAAGCGCTTTAAAACTTTGCTCAAGGGATCGCCGGGCCTGAGAGGCATCGAAAACGCTGGTTTCCATGTTGCGGTCGATTTTCGTAGAAAGTACTCGACCTTCGGGCCAACCGCCCAGCTCGCGAATGACATCCCCAATACGTTCTTCGCTACGCCCAAGTGCATAGCCGCGGGCGGTATCAATAAAGCCGCCAGGCTGAGCCAGGATTGTCCGCAAGGTCTCGCGCGCGCGTTCTTCATCAACCTCGTACCCGTAGATTTGCGGGATGCTGCCAATACCCGTCGAGCCAAAACCGATATGCGGAACTCGAATTCCCGGTTTGCCAATTTCCTGACTGTCCATGATAACCCCCCCCTCTTTTAACATTGGAATTTTTGAATATTAAGCGGGGTGAACCATGGACGCAAATCCGCGGGAGATTCTTCCAATGGATAATCCAATAAGGCTGAGATTGGCGTTTGTTTGGCATTTGTAAGCTTGCCAATGCTCTTGTGGGGTGAGGTCAGGGGCGCAGTTTAGACGCTCACATCGCGATGTGTTATTGTGACCACGGGGAGCCGCGTTCAAGCGGATTCAATGATTGTTCAAACGCTTGCAACGCCCGAACCTCAGAAAAGAGAGGGTATTATGCACAAGTTCTTTCAAGCGACCGCCGTCACAGCCTTAGCCATCGGTCTGTTTGCTGCCTCGGCCCAGTCGGAAACGTATGATGCAGCGGGCAAGGGTATGGGGGTGAATTCGAACAAGGTCATCGAAATTTCGGACGGCCACGCCGTGGTGAACACGCAGACCGCATATGACAGTTTCGAAGTTGCCGCCGGTCATCCACTGGAAGGGGCAAGCGGGGCATGTTTCGGTGCGCTTTTGATCAATGGGGCCGGGATCTCGGGCACCGGCAACTGCGTGTTCGACACCGCAGCGGGGGAGAAGGCAGTTATGACCTGGACGGCCACGGGATTTGGTTCAGACGGTGCCCTGACCGGCGACTGGACCGTGTCCGGAGGCTCGGGTGGATGGGCCAGCGCAACGGGGGGCGGAACCTTTTCCTCGCTGACCGATCCCGATACCATGAAATTCGTAAACACGATCAGTGGAAACATCACTGTCGAATAATTGTGTTTAACAGCGATGTGTTAGGGCAGGGGCGCGCGGTTTTGCGTGCCCCTGAACGCGTCGAGTGTCTGATCGTTGAGTTAACTCATTGTGAAGTTTCCCTTAGGTAAGTTGTATCCTGTGCACTCCCTCCCAATCTGATCAGCAGGCCAGCAACGGCCATGAACTCGGAGGAGAGCCCATGACCAGATTTTTGACTGCCGGAGCAGCCGCTCTGGCCACGACCCTCACCCTTGGAACGGCCGCATTGGCCGACAATACCCCGGACCTGCGCGGCACGTGGTTAGGGTCTTACACGACCGTATCGCCCAGCCTTGGACAACGGGGTGACGAACCTCGATTCAATCAGGCGGAATGGATGCTGGATGTCCAGATTCAGGAAGACAATGTCTTCTGGGGGCCCAGCAAGTGGCGCCGGGATGGCGACACCGATTGGAATGAAAACGAGGCCACAGGAACCATTAGCCTGGATGGGTCGGGTTCGATTGGCATCGTTGAGACTTCACCGCTGGTGATTGGCGCGAATGCGTTGATCGATGCGCGGTACGAAGACGGCAAAATCTATGCCGATTTCCGTAGCCTGCGGAACGGAACGACTTACAGCACCGTTCTGGAACGACAGGTGAACTGAAGTGTTTCCGGCCCGACCGGCTGTAGGGGGTACTGGCTGCACTGTGTGGCGGCGCTTAAATGGTAATCCCGGTCGGGTCGGAACGCTTCTCAAAAAAACGGAACCAGCGTCTCCACAGGGAGGAGACGGGTCGGACGGCAACGTGACTGCTTGCGATGGGATCCAGACTGCTTTGTGTCGGAATGCGGCGTTCCTCGGTGCGATGCGTCTGGATCTCGCGATCCTTCAGCTCACTTCGCTTGTAGTGTGTTACCGTCCGGCCGCGGTCTTCGCATCCTGCGAATGCTGTTAATTCGGCTTTGTTAGCCGCCTGACACCAAGTATCAAATCCAAAATCTGGTGACGTTGTCCAAGGGTGCGCGTTTTTCCACATCGGCGGGTCGAAGGAAAGGCGTCACAAGTCGACGAATCTGTGCTTGTGCGATTCGACAGATTGGGCCTTTGGCAGTGTTCAAATCCAGCACACCGCACCGAATGGGCGGCGTGGCGGTCTTCGCAGGTGCAGAAAGAGCCGAAAAGTGGGCGATCGCCTCGCGTTTGGTCTTTTCCATCTACAAGACTGCGCGGTGTTTCGATTTCCGGAGTTATCCAAAAATCTCTCCCGCCGGATATCAACATTTTATCCCCGTCTAATTTTTATGCTGCAGTGCTATTTTCTTGCCGGACTATGACCCGGATGTAACAGTTTGATTACCGCAACGGTTCTTAGGAACTTGGGTGGTACGCAAAGGCCAAGGGGGTCAGCGCAGTAAAGGTAGATCTCAGGATTTTCGTTTATGTGCAAAGGCTTACCGGTGGATGGTCAGCTGATTTGGGTGTCTGACCCCGATCAGGTGAACAGACTCTCAGAAGGTCAATGCGTGTTGTGAGGCACTTTAGGGTGTCGCTCAGCGGTCGTGGCCCGCATCAGGGCCAGGGCAACTGGATCGAGCGTCCCTCGGGCGCATCGACCCGGCAAGGCGTCAGGAGTGTCCGAGAGGATACGTGCAAAGACCGCGTCTGCGCACCTGACGCCTTTTCCTTTTTCTTCGGGCTTTTGGGCTCAATCAGGTTACCACTCTGCCCCCTCGTAAGACGGGAACGGGGTTCTTGTGCGTGCACAAGAACCCCGTGGTTGTGTCAGAAATGCATTACCGCGTCTATGCACCTGTACCAACAACTATACTGAATTTAGGCACAGCCATCAACCATATCTTGTGTATGATTGCGGCAACTCCGCAACATAATGAAAGGCTTTAGATGTTCTGCTGGACGTCTGTTGCAGCTTCCTGAATGGCGTCACCTGCATTTTCGATGTCTTTGCCTGCACCCTTCGCAGTCTCGCATGCGGCGAGAGAAAACAGGGCGAGTCCAACCAGAATTGCGCGGATCATCAATACCTCCATGTGTTTTTTCTGAAACTTGCGTAGCAGTTTTCTTATGCAGGAACCAGTATTTTGCCGCGCCTTTATTCTGGTTGGAATACGTCCGGACCGTGGCGGCGTCCGAGCCCCCCAGGCTCGAATGAACGAGAGGGTACGTCGGCTATTCGGTGGGGGGCCTCAAATGGGGGCTGAGCAGCAGGTCGCCCGCACGCAACGAAATGGTGCCGCACGAGGTAACACGATGCTGCGGAGCCGCAGACGATATGCACAGGCAAACCCGCGCGATCAGGAAGTACCCAAAAAGGCGGTGTCAGCTTTTTTCGTCGTTGCAGAACAACTCGTACACCACTTCCAGCATGCGACGTGGTCTGTCGTCCGCCAGTCGGTAATAAATCGCTTTGCCTTCGCGCCGGGGAATCACCAGCCCTTCCAGACGAAGGCGGGACAGTTGTTGTGAGACCGCTGCCTGACGGGCGGACAGCAGGTCTTCCAGTTCAGTCACAGATTTCTCGCCGGACACCAAATGGCAAAGGATCATCAGTCGGCCTTCGTGACTGATAGCTTTGAGGAAATTCGATGCGCGGGTCGCGTTTCCGGCCATCCGGTCGAAATCGTCAGATGTCATATTCTGTGATACCTGAGGCAAAGCCATTGGTGTATTCCTTTCGGGCCCTGTGTCGGGCGCGTGTTTTCTTTTCGAGTGGTCCGCAAAGGCGGTTCGCATTGCTACACGTTCTGGGCATGAATTTCCATATGCACGGATCAAAATGATGTGATGGGAAATGAGGAAGTTAGATTCTATCGCCTCAATCCGAGGTTTTGTTCTGTGCAGCTGCATGGCCTACTTAGGCACTTCGGCCCCGTTGGCCTGCGCGGGTTGAGCGCGATCTATCCTGCCCCCCTTGCAGCCCCCCCGTGGCGACACTAAGACTCGGGTAACGTTTCTTCGGGTAGTGTCCCGATCCACAGCAAAACAGGCAGGTTCTCATGTTCGATCCCGTTGATACCTATATGAATACGCTCGTTCCCATGGTCGTCGAACAGACCAGCCGGGGTGAGCGGGCATACGACATTTTCTCGCGCCTTCTGAAAGAGCGGATCATTTTCATCAACGGTCCGATCCACGATGGGATGAGCCATCTGGTCGTGGCGCAGTTGCTGCACCTGGAAGCGGAGAATCCGAGCAAAGAAATCTCGATCTACATCAACTCGCCTGGCGGCGTCGTGACCAGCGGTTTGTCGATTTACGATACAATGCAGTATATCAAGCCGAAATGTTCGACATTGGTAATCGGTCAAGCAGCCTCGATGGGATCGGTTCTGCTGGCTGGTGGTGAGAAGGGAATGCGCTTTTCGCTGCCCAACAGCCGGATCATGGTCCATCAGCCCAGCGGCGGATATCAGGGTCAGGCCAGCGACATTATGATTCACGCGGCCGAAACGCAGAAACTCAAGGATCGCCTGTATGACATTTACGTGCGTCATACCGGCCAGACGAAAAAGGCGGTTGAAAAAGCGCTGGATCGTGACAATTTCATGAGCCCGGAAGAAGCGAAAGAATGGGGTCATATCGACGAAATCGTCGAAAATCGCGCCAAAATGGATGGCGACGAGGCCTGAGAATAAGTCCCCACGTCTTGGGCGTGGGGAACATTTTTGAGATTGTAGCCGCCCCGGTGGTGGCCTAAGCTGCAATCACATGCGGCAATCGCGGCCCGACAGGGGCCGCAGGGATGAAGCCCGAAAGGTAGAACATGGCGACGAATTCAGGCGGTGACGGCAAAAACACGCTCTACTGCAGCTTCTGCGGCAAGAGCCAGCATGAGGTGCGCAAGCTGATCGCCGGCCCGACCGTTTTCATCTGCGATGAATGTGTCGAACTGTGTATGGACATCATCCGTGAAGAGACGAAGGCCAGCGGCTTGAAGTCCAGTGACGGTGTGCCTACGCCCAAAGATATTTGCGAAGTGCTGGATGACTACGTCATCGGTCAGGCCACCGCCAAGCGGGTCCTGTCGGTCGCGGTGCACAACCACTACAAGCGTCTGAACCACGCACAGAAGGCGGGCAGCGATATTGAACTGGCGAAGTCCAACATCCTGCTGATCGGTCCGACCGGTTGCGGCAAGACGCTGCTGGCGCAGACGCTGGCGCGGATTCTGGATGTGCCGTTCACCATGGCGGATGCGACCACACTGACCGAGGCCGGTTATGTGGGCGAGGATGTCGAGAACATCATCCTGAAACTTTTGCAGGCCAGCGAATACAATGTGGAACGCGCGCAGCGCGGCATCGTTTATATCGACGAGGTCGACAAGATCACGCGTAAGTCCGAGAACCCGTCGATCACACGTGACGTATCGGGCGAGGGTGTGCAGCAGGCGTTGTTGAAACTGATGGAAGGCACTGTCGCCAGCGTTCCGCCTCAGGGTGGTCGCAAGCACCCGCAGCAGGAATTCCTGCAGGTCGACACCACCAACATCCTGTTCATCTGTGGCGGAGCTTTTGCGGGTCTGGATAAGATCATCGCTCAGCGTGGAAAGGGCTCGGCCATGGGCTTTGGTGCCGATGTGCGTGACAATGATGAGCGTGGCGTGGGTGAGATCTTTAAGGACCTGGAACCCGAAGACTTGCTGAAATTCGGTCTGATCCCGGAATTCGTTGGCCGTTTGCCTGTCCTGGCGACGCTGGAGGATCTGGATGAGGATGCTTTGGTCACCATCCTGACCAAGCCCAAGAATGCTTTGGTCAAGCAGTACCAGCGCCTGTTCGAACTGGAAGACGCTGAGCTGGCCTTTACCGACGATGCGCTGAAATCGATTGCCAAGAAGGCTATCGAACGGAAAACCGGCGCGCGGGGTCTGCGTTCGATCCTCGAAGATATCCTGCTGGACACGATGTTCGAACTGCCGGGAATGAAAAACGTGACCGAGGTTGTGGTGAACGAAGAGGCAGTGTCGTCGGACAAGCAACCTCTGATCATTTACGCCGATGCGGCGGAATCAGCTTCGGCCGGTTAAAGCCAAACGGAAATCAAAAATACGGCGCGGCACTGACCGCGCCGTTTTCTTATGGGGGATAGCATGACGATCAAACGCATTTCGTCCGGCGGTGAATTTGAAGCTAAGATTGGTTATTGCCGCGCCGTTGTCGCCGGGGGCTGGGTCCACGTCGCCGGTACGGTTGGTCAGGGTGATGATGTCACCGAACAATGCCGATCAGCATTAAGCACAATCGAAAAGGCCTTGGCCGAAGCAGGTGCCAGCTTTGCCGATGTGGTGCGTGTAACCTATATGCTGCCGGATCGGTTCGAGTTTGAACCCTGCTGGCCGATCCTGCGTGAAACCTTCGGGGCCAACCCGCCGGTAACAACAATGATCGAATGCGGGTTGATCGACCCGAAATACCGGATCGAAATCGAAGTTACCGCCTTTCTGCCAGAATAAGGGGTGCGGTCCTTGTGACACTGGACCTTGGCGTGCCTTTGGTCCATATCTGCGTGTACAGAAATGCCGGAGGCAACCGATGGGAATCCTGAACAGTCTTTTGCGGGCCGTGACCTGGTGGAACGGAGCCACCCTGAACACGCAGATTTATACTGCCCGTAAGGGCATTAAGGTCGGCGAGGACGACGAAGGCAACGTGTTCTATCGCAATGCCGACGACAGCAAGCGCTGGGTGATTTTCAACGGCGAGGCCGAGGCAAGCCGGATTGACCCGGACTGGCACGGCTGGCTTCACCGCACCTGGGATGAGCCGCCGACGGACAAACCGCTAAAACATAAATCCTGGGAAAAAAAACATCAGGAAAACCTGACAGGCACCGCGCTGGCCTATGCGCCTGCGGGATCTCTGCGCCGCCCGGACCCGGTCGAGCGTACAGACTATGAAGCCTGGAGCCCGGAATAACACGAGGCGCGCAATGTCGACCTACAATGCAACCGAAGTTCTGGTCGGCGGGGCCGTTCTGGCTTGTGCGATCGCCTTCGGCGTCTATGCCAGTCAGTCTACCGGCCTTTCGCAAAGCAGCAATGGCTATGAACTGGGTGCCTCATTCCGATCCTTGGAAGGGGTGGGAGTGGGCACCGATGTGCGCCTTGCAGGCGTCAAGATTGGCACCGTAACGGGCGTTACCCTGAACCCCGAAACCTATCGCGCCGACACTACATTCACGATCTCAGATGGAATTCTGGTGCCTGATGACAGCGCGATTGTGATCTCATCCGAAGGGCTGCTGGGCGGCAACTTTGTCGAGGTTATGCCGGGCGGTTCGCCGTTCTATTTCGAAGCGGGTGATCAGGTCGAAGACACGCAGGGCGCGGTCAGTCTGATTTCCCTGCTGGTGAAATTCGTGGCCGGAGACGGAAGCGAATGAAGCGGCTTGCCATGATCGCAGCACTGCTGACCGCCACGGCGGCTACGGCCCAGCAAAAGGCCACGTCCGGTCCCGGCGCAATGCTGCGCGGGCTGGACAAGGTCAGCGGACAGACGGTCGACGTTGAAATGCAAAACGGCCAGACCCAAGCTATTTTTGGTTTGGATGTTGCATTGGGCGATTGCCGTTACCCAGCGGATAACCCGACCGGGGACGCCTTTGCGTACCTGACTATTTGGGAAGAAGGTAAGACGGATCAACTGTTTGACGGCTGGATGATTGCGACTTCACCGGCCCTTAACGCGCTGGACCATGCGCGTTACGACGTCTGGGTGATCCGTTGTATTACGCCTTCGGGCGACTGATTCACGTCTGCCGTAAAGTCTGCGCTGGCATCAAGTGCCTCTTCAAGTTCCTGCCGGTATTGCGTTCGGGGTATTTCGATTGCCCCCAACGAAGCAAGATGAGCGGTCAGAAATTGGGTGTCGAACAACCGAAACCCGGTTTGACGCAGGCGGTCCACCAGATAGGCCAATGCGATTTTTGAGGCATCCGTTCGGCGTGAAAACATGCTTTCTCCAAAAAACGCCCCACCCAACGCGACGCCGTAAACACCACCGACCAGGGCCTCTCCGTCCCAAATTTCCAATGAATGGGCGCGGCCAGTTTGGTGGAGTTGCTGGTACAATCCACGTAGCTCGGCGTTGATCCAGGTGTCGGCGCGATCAGCGCAGCCCTCGACCACCCCGGAAAAGTCGTGATTTATGGTAATGGCAAAGCCGCAATTTCGGATACGCCGCGCAAGGCTGCGCGAGATGTGGAAGCCATAAAGGGGAAAGACGCCGCGAAACTTGGGATCGACCCAGAACAGTTCAGGATCGTCGCGGTGCTCGGCCATCGGGAAGATGCCGATCGAATAGCCGTGCAGCAATAGTTCTGGGGTCAGGCTCATGCGGGGCACCATGGGACCAGAATGCCAACGCCCTCTGGTCCCAAAGATTTATTGGGCCATATTCGCCGCAAGCCAGTGTTCCAGCCAGTGGATGTTATAATCACCGCTGTGAATATCGGGCTCTTGTAGCAGCGCG
This sequence comes from Ruegeria sp. CE8, assembly GCF_056537465.1. Taxonomy (NCBI): domain Bacteria; kingdom Pseudomonadati; phylum Pseudomonadota; class Alphaproteobacteria; order Rhodobacterales; family Roseobacteraceae; genus Ruegeria; species Ruegeria sp. CE8. Next base: position 26,389 of record NZ_JBQFRP010000005.1, on the reverse strand, counting down.
TGGAACAGGGGCACGGTGGTATCGATGCCGTCCACGATCAGCTCTCCCAACGCACGATTCAAGCGGGCCAAAGCCTCATCCCGGTCGCGACCTTGAACGATCAGTTTGGCAATCAGCGAGTCGTAGTAGGGCGGAATCGAGTATCCGTCGTACAGTGCCGAATCCATCCGCACGCCCAGACCGCCGGGCGCGTGATATGCTGAAATCTTGCCCGGGCAGGGTGAGAAATTCGGCAGCTTTTCAGCATTGATCCGGACCTCGATGGCGTGGCCATTGATTACCAGATCGTCCTGACCGAACGACATCGGCTCGCCAGCGGCGACGCGAATTTGCTCGCGCACCAGATCGACGCCGAAAATACCTTCGGTCACCGGATGCTCTACCTGCAGGCGGGTGTTCATTTCGATGAAATAGAACTCGCCATTTTCGTACAGGAACTCGATCGTGCCCGCGCCGATATAGTTGATCTTGGCCACGGCGTCGGCGCAGATCTTACCGATCCTGGCGCGTTCCTCGGGGGTGATGCAGGGGCCGGGTGCCTCTTCGAATACCTTCTGGTGGCGGCGCTGCAGCGAGCAATCGCGCTCACCCAGATGAACCGCCTTGCCTTTGCCGTCGCCGAAGACCTGGATCTCAATGTGGCGCGGCGTGGTCAGGTACTTTTCGATATACACCTCGTCATTGCCAAAGGCGGCCTTGCCTTCGGCGCGCGCGGTCATGAAGGCGCTTTCCATCTCATCAGCGTTTTTCGCGACTTTCATACCGCGACCGCCGCCACCGGCAGTGGCTTTGATGATGACGGGATAGCCGAATTCCTCACCGATTTTCTTGGCCGTGGCCAGATCGGGGACACCGCCATCAGAACCCGGAACGCAAGGTACGCCCAGTTGTTTCATCGTATCTTTGGCGGTGATCTTGTCGCCCATAACACGGATGTGTTCAGCGGTGGGGCCGATGAAGGTGATGCCGTGATCTTCGACAATCTGCACGAATTCGGCATTCTCGGAAAGGAAGCCATAGCCGGGGTGGATCGCCTGCGCGCCGGTAATTTCACAGGCCGAGATGATCGCGGGCACGGACAGATAGCTTTGCGGGCTGGGCGGAGGGCCAATACAGACCGATTCGTCCGCCATACGCACATGCATCGCGTCGCTGTCGGCGGTGGAGTGCACGGCGACCGTCGCAATCCCCATCTCGCGCGCGGCGCGGATGACGCGCAGGGCGATCTCGCCTCGGTTGGCAATCAGGATCTTGTCGAACATGGGCCCGCCTTACTCAACGATGACCAGAGGGGTGCCGAATTCCACAGCGTCGCCGTCACCCACCAAAATGCGCTTGATGGTACCCGACTTGGGCGCGTGGATGTGGTTCATGGTTTTCATCGCCTCGACGATCAGCAGTGTGTCGCCTTCGGACACAGATGCCCCGACGCTGATGAACGCAGGCGCGCCCGGTTCGGGCTGCATGTAGACGGTGCCAACCATGGGCGAAGTAACGGCGCCGGGATGGCTGGCCGGGTCTTCCTGCGCGGCTGGAGCCTCGGCAGGGGCGGCGGCTGCGGCGACAGGGGCGGCCGCGAGTGCCGGTGCTGCGGCCGGAACGGCCACCTGAACCGGAGCGGGCGCAACCTGCGACATGCGGCTTACGCGCACGTTCAAGCTGTCTTCCTCGCCATATTCACGCTTGACCTGCAGTTCGGTCAGGTCGTTCTCGCGCAGCAATTCGGCCAGAGCCTTGATGAATGCCACATCCGCTTCGTGTTTGGTGTCTGTCATGAGTGTCCTCGACGGTTCCCCTTTGGCCCGTCTATTTCATGCGGGCTTTTGGTCTGATTACGCAGCGTTATAAGCCATGCGCCTTGTCATGAAAAGCGCGTCTCGGCTTGTCAGATAGGGGTTTTACCCAAGTTTTTGAGAGGGAAAGGCGTTTAGAGCGGCATTCCCGAGAGTTTTGCCACCAGTTCCGGTAGTTTACGTGCGCCAAACTTCTCCAGCAAGCGGGCGCGGTAGGCTTCGATTGTGCGATAGCTCAGCCCCAGTTCCACTCCGATTTCCTTAGCGGACATGCCCCGGCAGGACATTATGGCGACTTCGCGTTCACGAGCCGTCAGCTCGACGAGGGGGCGTTCCTCCGAGATGTCAGAAAAGCTCCAGATTCCATGGCGGAACGGGTCATCCGGGGTCAGGGATCGCCCGCGTGCCCGGCACCAGAACAGATCGCCGTTGCGTCTGCGCATAACACGCTCGTCGGTATAATACCCGGTGTCGCGCATCACTTGCAGGCTGCGGGCACCAATGCGTTCCCAATCTGCGACCGACGGGTAGAGGTGCAGCAGAGGCATATTGCGATACTCTGCTTCTTCGCCGCCAAAGGTGCGTGCGAATTGCAGATTGCAACGTCGGATGATGCGGTTTTCCAACTCGACCAATCCGATGGGGGCATATTCAAAAGCTGGATCGCTCATCTGGGTATCGTGCCGGGATTTCGGGGAAAATAGAAGGGGGCTGGTGCAATTTTGGTCGTGCGGCAGTCAATTGGGTGTTCGCGATGTCAGGTGAACTTGAGGGCACATTTGTGAAGCCTGTAAACAGACTATGAAAACTGGCTGTTAAGCGTTAGAAATCTATAGGGAGTTCTGAAAAGGTGGGGGTAACATGGGCGCGAGATCATGCGCGATACGCTGACGGGCAGCCGTATTCGTGAGCGACGCCAGATCGCGGGTCTGCGTCAGGCCGCGCTTGCGCGGCAGGTTGGAATTTCAGCGTCTTATCTGAACCTCATCGAACACAACCGCCGACGGATCGGGGGTAAGCTGCTGGTCGATATCGCCAATGCCTTAGCTGTTGAGCCTTCGCTGCTGACGCAGGGGATCGAGGCGACGCTGATCTCGGCATTGCGCGAAGCCGCAGCAGATGCCGTAGGGCAGAAGGCCGAGGTTGACGGGCTCGAGGAATTCGCAGGGCGGTTCCCGGGTTGGGCAGGTGTGCTTGCTCAGATGCACCGGCGAGTCGTGTCGCTGGAGCGCACTGTCGAAACTTTGTCGGACCGTTTGACCCACGACCCGCACCTGGCCGCGTCCATGCATGAGGTCCTGTCAACCGCTGCCGCGATTCGTTCAACGGCGGCGATTTTGGCCGAGACGCAGGAGATCGAGCCCGTATGGCAGGACCGTTTCCACCGCAACTTGCATCAGGATGCAGAGCGGCTGGCGGACAGCTCCAAGTCATTGGTGGCGTATCTGGACGATTCCGAATCTGCCGAAGACCGTCGCGGGGTGCCTAGCGAGGACGTTGAGGCGTTCTTCGATGCCAACGGCCACCATTTCCCTCGGATCGAGGAAGGTGGAACAAGCTCGGATATCGATCTGAGCAAACTGGAATCAACTGCAGCAAGAACTGTGACCAAGAGTTTTCTGGATGTCTACGCGGCCGATGCACGGGCGATGCCCTTGGCCGAAGTTCAGACTGCTCTGACCGAGGCTGAGCCAGACCCGTTACGGTTGGCAGCTCGGTTTTCGGTTGATGTTGCTACGGTGCTTCGGCGGTTGGCCGCGCTGCCCGAAGGATATCTGGGACGGCCAACAGGGCTGGTGGTTTGTGACGCGTCCGGAAGTATTCTGTTCAGCAAGCCCGTTCCGGGGTTCGCCATGCCCAGATTTGGCGAAGCATGCCCGCTGTGGCCGTTGTTTCAGGCGCTCAGCAGGCCATTGGTTCCGATCCGCAAACGTGTCGTGCAGCTGGGGCGAACCGCAGCCGAATTTGATTGCTACGCCTATGCCTGGCCTCAGGCGGTGTCCGCGTATGACGATGCGCCGGTTTACCACTCGGTCATGCTGGTTCGGGCGGTGGAAGAAGGGGGACAGGACGCGCAATTCGCCACAAGGGTTGGCCCAAGCTGTCGGGTCTGCCCCAATGGCGACTGCAAGTCGCGCCGAGAGCCGTCGATTCTGAGCGAAGGTTTTTGACAGTTTCCTGACAGAGCGCGTAAGCTGACGCCGACGGGTTCACGAACAGAACACGTCACGGGGAGGGATGGAACATATGAGCCGTAAGGTTCTGTTAATTGAGGACGAGCCCAACATCGCCGAAGCTATTCGTTTTTTGCTGACGCGCGAAGGTTGGCTGGTGGAAACGCATGCCGAAGGTTCGGATGCGATTCAGGTCATTCAGGGTGCGAACCCTGATCTGGTTATTCTGGATGTTATGCTGCCGGGGAAAAGCGGCATGGAGATTTTGCGTGATCTGCGCGAGATAGAAGACCTGCAGGGTTTGCCGGTTCTGATGCTGACGGCCCGAGGGCAATCGCGTGATCGGGAAATGGCTGAAAATGCTGGGGTCAGCCGCTTTATGACCAAACCCTTTTCCAATGCCGAAGTGCTGACGGCTGTGCGTGACCTGCATGCGCAGGCGACGCGGTCATGAGCCTGGGCGAAGATCGACAGCCCAAAGGGGCACGGCCTTCGCTTTTTCTTGAGCGTCACAGCTATCGCCGTCGCAGGTTGACGGATGCCGCGCGGCTGTTGCCAATTCTTGGGGCGGCTTTGATCGCGCTGCCGTTGCTATGGCCCAGTCAGAGTTCGACTGGTGACGGCGTGCCTTTGTCTTCGGCCATTCTGTACATTTTTTCCAGTTGGGCTTTGCTGATTGTGATCAGCCTGATCTTTGGCTTTGCCGCCAGACGCATGGCAGCAAATGACGATTCCGAGCCGGAGTCGGATCGATGGCCACGCTGAATGTTCTGATTCTCGTTTGCCTTGGCTATGTCGTACTGTTGTTCGGCGTGGCCTTTGCAGCCGACCGGATGGCGGCAGCTGGCAGGGGGGCTTGGCTGCGGTCTCCGTTGATCTACACACTATCGCTATCAATCTATTGCACCGCTTGGACGTTTTACGGCGCGGTCGGCAATGCGGCGCGGTCAGGGTTGGAGTTTGTCACGATTTACCTCGGGCCTACGCTGGTCATGCTCAGCTGGTGGTGGGGTCTGCGCAAGCTGGTGCGGGTCGGGCGCAGCCAGCGCGTGACCTCCATCGCTGACCTGATCTCATCGCGTTACGGCAAGTCCAATACGCTGGCGATCTGTGTGACGATTTTAGCTGTGTTGGGCGGGACGCCCTACATCGCACTGCAGTTGCAATCCATAACCCTGTCTTTTTCCATTTTTGCCGAGGCTGATCCATCCGGTTTGTACCGTGAAGGATCCAGCGTGTTCTGGGTGGCCGCCGGGCTCGCGGTGTTCGCGATTCTTTTTGGGACCCGAAATCTGGACGCGAACGAACGCCACCACGGGGTGGTAACGGCAATCGCACTGGAATCGGTCGTAAAACTCTTCGCTCTGCTCGCAGTCGGGATATTCGTCGTATGGGGTATCGCGGGTGGCGTCGGCCCGATGATGGATCGTATCGATGCGTCCGAGATCGGACAGTGGAACGTGGATGGCGGGCGCTGGACAACATTCATCTTTCTGTCTGCCGCTGCTTTCATCTGTTTGCCGCGCATGTTTCAGGTGATGGTAGTTGAGAACGCTGATGAAGGGCATCTGAGAACTGCGGCCTGGGCTTTTCCACTTTACCTGCTGCTGATGAGCCTGTTCGTCATTCCCATTGCCGTTGTAGGGCTGGATTTGATGCCGGAGGGGTCGAACCCGGACCTGTTTGTTCTGACCGTGCCCTTGTCACAGGGTAATGACTGGCTGGCGATGTTCTCATTTATCGGGGGGTTCTCTTCGGCAACCTCCATGGTCATCGTGACGGCGATGGCGCTGTCGACCATGGTGTCGAACCATCTGGTCATGCCAATCTGGCTGAGCACACAGGAAGGTTCCGGCTCGGTGTCCGGGGATGTGCGCAACGTCGTGCTGGTTGCGCGACGTGTATCCATCGCGGTCATCATGGCACTGGGCTTCTTCTATTACCGTTTGTCCGGCGGCGGCGCCGCTCTGGCATCAATCGGGCTGGTGGCCTTTGCGGGGATTGCCCAGATTCTGCCGGCGCTGGTGGGTGGCCTTTTCTGGCGCGGGGCTACGCGAACCGGCGCGCTGGTTGGGCTGACAGTTGGGTTCCTTCTGTGGATCTACACGCTGCTGCTGCCGGGGATGGGCGGCGCCCTAATGCCCGAAACGGTCCTGCAAAATGGGCCATTCGGTTGGAGTTGGTTGCGCCCTCAGGCCCTATTTGGGATCGACGGCATGGACCCGATGGTCCACACGGTCATGTGGTCGCTGACCCTGAACACATTTGCATTCTGCGCCGCTTCCCTGCTGAGCTTTCCCAGCCCGCTGGAACGACTGCAAGGCGCGCAATTCGTCAACGTTTACGACCACTCGGTCGCGCCGCGGGGCTGGACGGGGTCCGTGGCGCAAAGCGAAGACCTCATGATCATGACCCAGCGAATTCTGGGCGCGGGTCCGGCACAGGAATTTTTTCAGGCTGAGGCCAAGGCGCAGGGCGGCAGGGCAAGCCTGCCCGAGCCAACGCCGGGTTTTCTGGAACGTCTGGAGCGCGAGCTCAGCGGTTCGGTCGGGGCTGCGACGGCTCATGCGATGATCGGGCAGATCGTCGGCGGTTCATCGGTCTCGGTCGAGGATCTTTTGGCCGTGGCGGACGAGTCAGCGCAACTGTTGGAGTACTCCAGCCAGCTTGAAGTCAAATCCGCTGAACTTAGCCGCACCGCGAGGCAACTGCGCGAGGCCAACACCAAACTCACACAAATTTCCGAGCAAAAAGACAGCTTCCTCAGCCAGGTCAGCCATGAATTGCGTACGCCCATGACATCGATCCGCGCGTTTTCTGAAATCATGCGCGACACCGATGGTCTGAGCACGGAGGAACAGACACGCTATGCTGCGATCATCCATGATGAGGCATTGCGGCTGACGCGATTGCTGGACGATCTTCTGGACCTGAGTGTGCTGGAAAGCGGGCGGGTCAGCCTGAATGTGGGCGGGGATACGCTGTACTCGGTTCTGGATCGGGCAGTGTCCAGCGCGCTGGCCGGATCGCGACCGGCGTTAAAGGTTCAGCGGTCAAGATCGTCAGAGCGGATCCCACTGCACACCGACCTTGATCGGCTGGGGCAGGTTTTCATCAACCTGATTTCGAACGCACAGAAATACTGCGATGCGGATGACCCGGTCTTGACCATTTCAGCCCATGACGTTGGTGGGCAGGTCGTTATCGACTTTGCTGACAATGGTAGTGGCATCCCGCCCGAAGCGCAGTCGATGGTGTTCGAGAAATTTGCCCGCGTTGGCGTGGACAAGGCAGGCGGCGCCGGGTTGGGACTGGCGATCTGCCGAGAGATCATGCAGCGTCTGGGCGGCGAGATCAGTTACCTGCCCGGTCAGGGTGGCGCGGCGTTCCGCGTCCGCCTGCCATTGGCTTACCAGCAGGCCGCGCAATAAGGCGGCCATAAAGGCATTGGTAACCTGCGCCGGGTTAGACCGGAAAACAGATTCAGAAACTCACAGCGGTAACCGGAATGACGCAGTCTGTCAGCACAGCTTTGGCACGCAAACTTTCGGCAGGGCGGGAAGAGCAGGGTGAAAAACCGCGTTCCGTTCTGCGTGCGCTGCGACTGGCGTTTGCACGAACAGCCGGTGACCGTTTTCAGTTGCCGCTTTCGGTTATTGGCGCAAAGCAATCCAGCAGAGCACCGGGAGACCTTACCGAAACGGCGGGTGAAGACTGGCTGCTGCTTCAGTTTTGCAGCGGCGAGGGGATGTCCGCGGCCGTTTGCATGGACATGGGGGCCGCATCTGCAATCGTTCAGGTGCAAACAATCGGGGAGGTCATGTCTACCCCTCCAGTCGCGCGGGAGTACACGGATACCGATGCCGCTATGGTGGCCCCACTGGTGGAGGAAGCTCTTGTGCGGGCTGTTGGTCTGGTCGAAGCGGCGGCCGATCAGTCCAGCCTTTCGGGTTATGAATTCCGTGCGCGGCCTCCCGATCTGCGTAGCCTGACGCTGGCCATGGTCGAGGACGCATATCGCGTTTTTGAGCTAACGGTGGAACTGGGCGGGGGGCTTCGACAGGGTCAGATCTCGGTCATTCTTCCCGAACAGGCGGCAGATCAGGGCGCCGATGACACCAGGCCGGAGGAGGCGGGGCCGAATCTCGAACAGGTGTCCGGTGTTGTTCGAGCCCAGTTGAATACGGTAATCAGCCGGATGTCGCTACCATTGGCAACCCTTTCCGGGCTTGTGGTGGGCGACGTTCTGCCGCTGATCGGATCAAGGCTGGACCGGGCGGAGGTCCTGACAATTGATCGGACCCGCGTTGCTGAGGGACGATTGGGCCAATGTGGAGGGATGCGCGCAGTAAGATTAAACGAAAATGCCGCACGGTCGCCTGAGCATTCGGATTTGCCTCAGTTCCTCGAAGCAAGATCAAATGTAACACAGCGAGAAGTTTTGGACGAACCGGTTCCGGACAACGCCACCCAGGGCGTTGTGCCGATAGGCTCAGCGGCGATAAACGACATAGAGGGCGGGTTGGGCTTTGAAAATCCGGATCAAATGGTCGCCGAAATTTCGCAATTGGCGGGTTTGACGGGGTTGGATGACGAGCTTGGTTAAACCTGATGAGCAGAAACCTTCAGCGTTCCATGTTCCGCAAGTGATCCAACGCTGGACGCAGGTTTTCCAAGGCGTATCCGGCTTTGGTTGTAGCCTCCAGAATGTCATCTGTACTCATACGGTCGCATTGGCCCAGCGCCCACACCACCGAACAGCGCGTGCCCGACGCGCAATAGGCCAGAACTGGCCCCGAGCAGCTTTCCGAGAGCTCTCGCTGCAAGGCCACGTTGCTGGGCGTCATGGTCTGATGCGTCAATTCCAGAACTTCGTATTCCATACCCGCTGCCCGCACGGCCTGACCGATCGCGTCCGACTGCATATCGTGGGGAACTTCGGCATTGGGGCGGTTGCAGATGACCTTAACGAAACCTGCTGCGGCGATGGCTGGGACGTCCTCGACCGTGATCTGGGGCGAGACGGCGTAGCGGGGGGTAATTGGTCGAATCTCCATGACAATTGCTTAGGCCGCGTTTGCGGTCCTGTCCAGTTGCGCGCCAAGGCCGGGGGCCGCAAACATTCCTGCGATCATGGCGACCAGAAACACCACGCCCCCGAAGCCGCCATAGGTTACGGATGCGATCGCGGGTCCAGGGCAAAGCCCCGCCAAGCCCCAACCCATGCCGAACATCACAGAACCCGCAACAAGGCGGCGATCCAGTTCGGGCGAACTCTTCTTTGGGAACTCTCCTCCGGTCAGGGGTGTACGGTGGGGCGTAAGCCTCCACGCGACGAACATTGGCAGGATCGCTCCACCCATAACGAAGGCCAGTGTAGGATCCCAGTTCCCGAAAACGTCCAGCCAGCCCTGAACTTTCGTGGTGTCTGTCATACCCGAAATCAAAAGTCCGGCACCGAACAGGGATCCGGCAAGCAAAGAAATGAAAACGCGCATCAAATCAGCCCCCAGACGTGACGCATAAGGGCAATGGTTACCCCACCTGCACCAATGTAGATCAGGGTTGCGACGATGCCCCGGATCGAAAACCGGGAAATCCCGCACACCCCGTGCCCCGAGGTGCACCCGTTGGCGATTCGCGTACCAGCGCCGACCAACAACCCGGCAACCACGATTACGACGAAATTGCTGGTCAGATGCGTTTCAGGTGCTGATGAGAATAAGGGTCGCAGTAGGACAGGCATGCCGATAACCCCGGCAATGAAGCAAAGCCGCTCAAGTGCTCGGTCGCTGCCATCAACCAACCCGCCCAGTATTCCGCTGGCGCCCATGATGCGGCCATTGCCCAAAAGGTAGACGGCGGCACCAAGCCCGATCAGCAAGCCGCCGACCAGCCCCCATATCCATTCCGTATGCATTCAGTATCCTTTGTCCGGTTGATCGGCGTGTGTCACAGCTTGTTGATAGGGATCTTCAAAAACACGTCACCCTCTTCATCCGCCGGAGGCATCTGACCCGCGCGCATATTAACCTGCAGAGAGGGCAGGATCAGGCGCGGCATCGGTAATGTCGCATCCCGCGCATCGCGCATTTCGACGAATTCTTCGATCGTCCGGCCTTGCCCAATATGGACGTTCAGGGCCTTTTGCTCACCGACCGTCGTTTCCCAGGCATATTCGTCGCGTCCCGGTGCTTTGTAGTCATGACCGACGAAGATCCGCGTTTGATCCGGCAAGGACAGGATTTTTTGGATCGACCCGAATAGCGTTTCTGACGACCCGCCCGGGAAGTCGCACCGCGCCGTTCCGAAATCGGGCATGAACAACGTGTCGCCAACAAAAGCCGCATCGCCGATCACATACGTCATGCAAGCGGGCGTATGGCCGGGCGTATGCAGCACGTCACCGCGCATCTGACCGACATGAAAGCTGTCGCCGTCGCGGAATAGGGCGTCGAACTGGCTGCCGTCGCGCTGGAACTCGGTGCCTTCGTTGAAAATCTTGCCGAAGGTTTCCTGGATGGTGACGATCTGGTCCCCGATGCCGATTTTCCCGCCTAGTTCCTGCTGCAGGTAGGGCGCGGCCGAAAGGTGATCGGCGTGGACATGGCTCTCCAAAATCCACTCGACCCGTAGTTCATTGTCCCGGACGTAGGCCACGATCTGATCTGCCGAACTGGTGTTCGTGCGGCCAGAGGCGTGATCGAAATCGAGAACGCTGTCGATGATGGCGCAGGCCGTACCTTCGGGTTCTTGTACGAGGTAGGAAACCGTAAAGGTCTCGGGGTCGAAAAAGGCTTTCACAATCGGTGTCATATGGCCCTCCGTCAGCGCGTCTTTATTCATATATTATTTTTCGAATGTGACGCAACCGACATTCTTTAATTTGATGCCTGTCAAGGCAACTTAATCTGAATCCGAGTAGAATTTAATCATTCTGCTTTAGGTTGCCAAAACAGCGCTGCGGGCAGGCGAGTTTCCGCGCGTTTGCCAGCTAAGATCGGCAGGTCTTAAAACGGTTACCTATATCAGTCACACTGACAGCAATTGGGAGGATGGATATGTCTACAATGAATTTGTATTCCGAAGCCGAACACTTAGAGCAAAAGCTGCAGAATGCCTGTCTGGAAACACGTCTTGCCCTGCAGCCCAGCGTGACCAATGTGATTGCTCGTATGCGTCAGCAAGGTGTGCATGTACCTTCGCGCCTGCGGCGGCTTGATGCGGCTTTGTGTGAAGACGTCATGGAAGCACATTTCGACAACATGCCGATCTGAGGCGCTGAATTAGCTGAAAGAAATTCCTAGAATAACCAGCATCAGGCCAATCACCGAAAGAAAAAGCGAAGCCAGATTCCACGGTAGAACGCTTTGAACAACGGCGCGCAATTCGTCATCCGAAAGGCCGGACTTGCGCGCCTTCATCACACGCAGGATACACCAGACCAGGCCCAGCAGGCCGGCGAGCGACAGGGCGGCACCGCCCCAGGTGATGAATTCGAACATAGTTCCCTACATTTTCCCGCAAATCTTCCTTGCGCTTAGCGGATCGGTTGTCTGCGCACAAGCCCGCCCGGGATTGGATGCTTGCAGCCCACGCAGTGGCAATGTATCCGGCTAACTGCCGTTGCTAATGCATCAGATCGCAGCCTTTTGGAGAGATGAATATGGAAGATGTGACCGAAGATCAGGCCGCCGCCAACTACCGTGTGACAGCAGGCGAGCTGCGTCAGTTTGTAGAGCGGATAGAACGGCTGGATGCCGAGAAAAAGGACCTGGCGGAACAGCAAAAAGAAGTAATGGCCGAAGCCAAGGCGCGCGGTTACGACACCAAGGTCATGCGCAAGGTCATTGCGCTGCGCAAGCGCGACAAGGACGATATCGCGGAAGAAGAAGCCGTGCTTGAAATGTATAAGGAAGCATTGGGCATGTGAGCTGCGCCGGGGTTGTGTTCAGGGCTTTAATACCCGTACCCCGGTCATCGCATCCAGCCTGATCAGGTCTTGCTCGTATAGCTCGAAGAACGCGTCGACGATCTCTTCGCTCCAGCCGGGCAAGTCCAGCTCTTCTTCCATTTTTTCCGGCTGGGCGTGGTCTTCCAATACCGCGGCAAGAGCGTCTCTTGTATCGGCCTTCGGTTGATCGGAGCTTGCATCCAGAATCGCCTTGACCTGCGCTTTTCCCTTATCGGTCAAAAGCGATATCAGCAGATCGTACTCATCCACAATTTGGGCGTTGTCCGGCAACCCACCGATGCTGCGCAGGATATCGCCCCAAATCAACGGAGTGTCTTCGTTAGCCCATAGCGTGATCTGCACGTCCGGAGCGAAGTCCCGGATATCTTCAATCATTCCGATCCAACTGAGATGGCTTAGATCATTGCTGCGGATGACGTTTTGGCGTTCCTCTTCGGTGAGGGACATAAGGTGTTTCGGGATAAAGCTGCCGGGGTTTCTGAGCGCCAGAAATAGTTCGATCTGGCAATCGTGAAATGCTTCCTCAAGAACCGACATTCGTTTTCCCGCGGAAGGATAGAACTGACCATCCGAAAGCAGTGTATCTTTCTCGCCGGCAAAGCCGTCGCTTGTGAAAATGGCGCGCTGCATTTCGGGATCGGTCGGCAGATTGCCTCGAATACCTTCAATCTCGTCCGGCATTGGAGGCCGGGTTCTCAGTGCTTCAAACGCTGGTTTGAATACCTGACGATATCGGCGAGGGCCAAAAAGCGCGACACTGTATTGTGCAAGCACGTCCCTATTAGTCTGCAACGACTTCAGCAGCCGCCCTTCGTCGGTAAACGCTGCGCCTGCGTGGATAGCAACCTGCATATTCGGTTCTTGTCCTTGCATTCTTGTGCCTGCCTGTCGAGTTACAGGCTGTGCTTGGGACAGTCAAATCACCCCCATGGCTGCAGGTGATTGATCGCATCACAAGGAAATTCGAAAATCCCTAAGTTAGGATGAAAATTGAGGCTTGCAGTCCGCTAAAAGAGACAGTAATCGACACTCAGCGCCCCTATAGCTCAGCTGGTAGAGCAACTGATTTGTAATCAGTAGGTCCGCGGTTCGAGTCCGTGTGGGGGCACCACGATATTCCATTCATTTCTGGCAAGCAGGTTGCAGTATCGCGCGCTTCTAAGTGCAGTTGATCGAGTTTTGGTTTGGGCGGTGACGCGTTGCGCAATCTTGGTGTGGTGCGCCGTTTGTCCAGTGCGCCAGCAAGCCTGGCAGATTCGCCCACGTGGAGACTCGGGCGAGGCTTGGTCAGCTTAGGCCAATGACGATACCAAATACATAGAGACTGGATGGTTCGGTTATCTTCTGGATGAACTCCACCCAATCTTCACTGTATATCCGTTCGAAATACTCGGGGTACTTCCACACCAGATTGTGAAAGGTGAAAGTTGTTAGAAGCACGCCCAGCGTGCTCGCGCTGGCAAACTCTTTCTGTTTGTCTTTGAGAAACAGCGATATGACGATCCCAGCCATGCTGGCCAGGCCTATGCCGATAAAGTCCTGCGTGTTGATTTGACGAGGGTCCGGTACACCCGCCATCTGAAGCTGAATGTAGCGGGTCAGGAATACGACCAGCACACCCAAAAGGAATGCACCGAGGAAAGATGCGGGATACGCGAGGCGTTTCCAGATGCTTTCGGTTCTGGGTGGCGGGGCTTTTCTGGCGGCTTCTTCTGCGCGTTGACTAATGCGCGCGACGCGATCCTGAAAGGACTTCTGCTCGGTACTCATAAGTAAACTCAATTGCTTTTGGGCTATGGCGCAGGGTTAAACCTTTGGTGGAAGTTAAGCAAGGCGCGCGCAACCCCGGCGCGTGGTTGGCCAAGTGTGGAACTGTCAAAACAGCAGCGATGAGGCCATATTGGGGGCGGCAGCAAGAGCGGCCATACCGCGCGGCTGGGATGTGAATTGACTGGAAGGAGCCAAAGAATTCGAAACCCGGAAATTCGTCCGTGAAACGCATTGTATTCAGGGCTTGATAGTCTTACTGAGTTTTTGAGGTCCCAACGCGACCCGGCACGCTGAGCGGGCGTGATGGAATGGTAGACATATCAGACTTAAAATCTGAAGGGCGTATGCCCGTGTGGGTTCGAGTCCCACCGCCCGCACCACAACTTTTCAGGTTGGAAATCCGAGTTGCGTGATCATCTTCCAGATATCCCGGTTGGCTTCTGAAAGCTGTTCGACCACGTTTTCGATTTCCTTCATCGCGTCCTCGTCAACCATATCTTGCCGACCGAGTTTGATATCCGTCTTCCGGTCGGCAATGCGCATCAATATGGTTTTGGGATTGCCGCTGTCCGGGTCAAAGGAATAGATACAGTGGTTGTATCTGTTTCTAATGCCGGAGAGTTTGCTGAGCCGCCGCGTATGATCCAGAATCGGATCGCGTATCTCCTCTGGGCGGCCTTCCATCTTTGCCAGCCGCTCAACCAGATCGATCCTGGCGCGACTAGTGTTCAGCGTCAGAAATATGATGACGGCAACATCCTTTTCAGTTTCGGTCAACCCGGCGATTAAGTGAATCAACAGGCTTTCCGTGTTGGTCCACATATAGTTCAACCTGCCGACCATCAGGATGAGGCGGTCAAAGCGGGATTCAAAATTGTCAGTCAACGGGCAGATTTCGCGCCTCGTCCGGCGCGACCTCAAAAAAGAACTGTGCGGCCGCCGTTCGGTTGCTGACGCCGATCTTGCCCGCCACGTTATGCATATGGAGTTTGACGGTATGCTCGGTGATACCCAGGTTCGACGCAATAATCTTGTTGCTTTGACCTTTTGAGACCAGCTGCAAAACCTGCTTTTCCCGGCGTGTCAGCTTGGAATAGATGGGATGCAGATCGCCCGGCTTTGAAGCGGGTTCCCGAGGCTCATTCGAAGATATCTGCGGGTGCGCCACGCAATCCGCAAGAAAACAGGGCAGATAAAGCTCTTCATGCAGCAACAAACGTAATATGGATCTCCAAACGTCCGGGGCAACGTTCATCGGTAAATAGCCGATGTCACCAAATTGACCGCGGTCCCAGTTTTCGAAAGCCAAGCGGGCCACATCCTCCTTGCGATAGGCGAAAGCAAGGCAACCTGACCCAGCGCTTTCTGTATAGACTTGCGGTCTGGTCAAAAGATCATCCAGCAGCATCTGATCGACGACCACTATTTTTCCGGCCCCGACATCGGACCCGTTTAACGCCGGTAACGCGTCAATTGTTTCGATCCGGCGCGTAGACACGCCAAACTCGCTTTGAACACCGTTGATGGTTTGATCTGAATAGAAGAGTTCTTTACCTACAAAATTGATCGAGAATTCTTCGGGATTAGAAACGTTTGCGACAGCATTATCCTGAAACGGATTGCCCATTATTCCCCCCTTATTAACCCGCGCCGCGACAAAAAAACGGCGAAATTGTAACCAGCACTCGTAGAGCAGAATTCGAAGAAATTAACAGTATAGAGATACGACTATAGCGGAAAGTGCAAGATTCATCAATGATATGTCCAACCGCAAAAATCGGTTCTACTACTTTCGATTAGGTGAACCAGAACTCTTCCCGCATAAGTAGAAGTAATTGCAGGGATTCCTAAACTGGTGGTTTTAATTGCGGTCTGCAAGCTATAGATGCGGACATTTTTGATCACACAAGTTTTACGACAATGAAATCAAGGCGCTGGGCGTTCTAGTGCTTTAGGGTAGCTATTCATGATGTCCCCGGCCTGTAACCATGGGCCTGCTTCTATATCGAAGCTCTAATTCCTGATGTGTCGGCGAATCGCGCATTACAGCGAGCCATTTCCGCAGACACGGTGTCGGCTAAGCCGAGAAAGGAGGGTGGGACAAAATTCACTGAACGAAACCGCATCCACGCGCGTTTGTGCGTGTGAGTGTGTTGAAGAGTTTCAACCGCGCCAGTAGCCGTTTTGTAGATGAATGACGGTCCGTGCGCTTAATAAGTGGAAAAAATTATGTCACGCGAACGTAATAGCAATCAGAATAACGTTGTAGACGTAGAAGAAATTAACACCGGCGATGTTTCTATTCCGGTCGAAGCCGATGTTAAAGTTGAAGAAGCTCACATTGACGCTGATATGACCGAACAGGAGACCAAGGTCGAAAACGAACAGGATCAAGGTCAGGACCAAAAACAAGAACAGGGTCAGTCGACCAAGGTCGAAAACGAGCAAGGTCAGGACCAAGGTCAGGACCAAGGCCAGGATCAAGGTCAGGACCAAAAACAAGACCAGAGCCAGACCAACGGGAACAATGACAACTCAAACTGGGTCAATATCGATTTCGGTGAAGAAGGCATGCCGAGCGATGACGATGTCGTTGATATCGATGCCGATTATTCAAGTTTTGGTGACGTGATCACCGCCGGTGGCGATATTGACTACGATCCGGGCGATGACATGACTCTGAACATCGACATGAGCGGCACAACCACCGCAATGTCTGCGATCAACAGTCAGTATGCCAGCCTGAATGACGATGACACTCTTGAACATGCCGAAGTTAACAACAGCGGTAGTTTTAAGCAGGAGGGCGATGCCACGGGCGGCGATGCAAGCGCTGGTGACGGTATCTCTGCTGGCGCAGATGGCGGAAACTCCGGCAACGGTGGCGCGACCACTGCAGGTGACGCTTACGGCGAAACCTATGGCGGACACACAGCGGCCTTTGGCGGCATAAGCGGCGATGCTAACGGCGACGGCGCAGGCGGAGACGGTGGTGACTCTGGCGATGCTGTGAACTTCGGTCTGGGCGTCGGACATTCCAACGCTCAATCGGACGGTGACAGCACTGGTGGTGACGGTGGTTATGCCGACAGCACATCGGATGCCCACAACGAAGGCAGCTCGGAATCAGATGTAGATTCGGATGGCGGCGAAGGCGGTAACGCTGGATCCATTGGTCTGGGCCTTGGTTTCGGTTCGTCGAATGCTGACAATGACGGTGAATCGGCCGGTGGCAACAACGCGTCGAACGCTGACAACAACGTTGATGGCAGTGCCGACAATGAAGTCGATGCCGAAGACGCAAACGGTGGTAGCGGTCTCGCTGGTAACCTCGGTCTCGCTGCCAACGAGAGCGATAGCGATACGCAAGCCAATGACTCGACATCCGGTGGCAACATCGGACTGGGCCTAGCAGCAGGTCTGGCTGGCGCATCCGCGGACGGCACCGGTGGTAACGGTGACGGTGGCGACGGCGACAGCGGTGACGCAGATGGCGGTGATGGCGACAGCGGTGACGCAGATGCCGGTAACGGTCCTGGCGGCGACGGCGACGGCGGTGACGGCGGTGACGGCGATGGCGGTGACGGCGACAGCGGTGACGCAGATGCCGGTAACGGCCCTGGCGGCGACAGCGGTGACGCAGATGCCGGAAACGGCCCTGGCGGTGACGGCGGCGACGGTACTGGCGGCGACGGCACCGGCGGTGACGGCGGCGACTACCTTGGCGGTGACGGCGGTGACGGCAAAGGCGCGCTCGGTGACGCTGGCAACGGCGGTGCCGGCGACGGTGGCGACGCTGACAGCGGCAACGGTGGTGCCGGCGACGGTGGCGACGCTGACAGCGGCAACGGCTCGGGCGGCGACGGCATGGGTGCTGCTGGTGACGGTGGCGACGGTGGTGCCGGCGACGGTGGCGACGCTGACAGCGGCAACGGCCAAGGTGGTTCCGGTGACAGCGGCAACGGCCCTGGTGGTGCCGGCATGGGTGCATCCGGTAACGGTGGTACCGCTGACGCTACCGGCGATGCTCAGGGTGTAGGTGATCAGGACGCGACGGGTCCGGCTATCGCTCAAGCTCCGGGTGACGTGAACGGTGAAGCCGACAACAACCAGGATGCAGAAGTCAATGCTGGTGACGGTGGAACCAACGACGCTGACGGCTATGCACAAACCGACGGTACTGGCACCGCGAATGCTGATGGTGTTGGTGGCGGCGGTGGTGCGCTGCAACAGGATGCGGCATCCACAGGTACGGGTGCCGGATCTGCAGACGCTGAAAACAACGCCGGTGACGGTGGTTTGTCCGAAGTCTTCTCAACCGCGGATACCGACGGTTCGGCAGACAGCATGGCGGAAGCCATTGCCGGATATGGCGGCGAGGCGACGTCCAACAATGACGCGACCTCGGCCGGTATGGGCAGCGCGACTGGTGCGGCAACTTCGGGCGTCGGTGGCGGCGGTGGTGCCGGTGCCGGATACGGCGGCAACACAGGCAGCGCCGCGGGCAATGCGACCGGTGGTGATACCTATGGTGCTGACGTCGATGGTGGCGATGCGTCTGGTGCATACTCGGGTGCTGGCGGAGCCGGTGGCAACGCTGGTTCGTGGGGCTCAGGCAACGGTGGCGACGGTATCGTCAACGGCGAGTCCTATGCTTCGGCAGCGGCCGTAGTCGACACATCGGCGTTCAACCAGTCGATCGTCATGGGTGCCAACGTACTTGGCAACTCGGTCGATACGACAATGGTTGGTGGTTCGATGACCGCGACCCACAACAGCGACGACACCGACGTGTAAGTCGCAGTCAGGGCCCGAATTACCGGGCCCCGACCTATCTGACAAAACTGCCGGGGCCGCAACAGGCGGCCTCGGCCCAACAAACCCAAAGCGGAAATTTCAGGCCGGGGCGGGGAAAAGGAAACCGATATGTCACTCGACAGTATTACAGAAACGATTGCGCATTTTGTTGGAACCTTTGAGCTGACCATTGAACAGGCCCGTCTGCGGGACCAATACGAAGAATTCACTGCGCTTCGGCGTAAAAACGAACTGGACGAACTCGAGGATCCGACAGCCATTCGGATAAAGGCAAATCTCAAACTCGACCCGGGTGAGTACGATCCGCTACCGTACAAACTCCTTCCTCCACCTCCGGAACTTCCTTTGCCGCCTGTGCCCGATGGCCCGCTTGCGATGGCAGAGATTTATGTTGGACCAAATTTTGGCCCACAACCCTACATCCCGAGCGTCGAGTTCGGTGAAGCCCAGACAGCCGTGCTGGTTTTGGATCCGCAGGTTGCCCCGCTAATTATCGGCTCGGCCGTGACCTACACGTTCCAGACGATCATCATGAGTGACAACGATGTGATCGGCCACGGCGATTTCCGCAATATCGAAATCCAGATTGCGCAGGGCAAAGAGATGCTGGACACGGCGTTGTCGATGCACGCCGTTTCGAGCCCGTCCCTGAACATCGAAGACTACAAATCACTGGAATACCTCGAGGGGCTGGCCGACCAGATGCAGTCAGCGACTATTGTGCAGATCGAAGGTGTGGTCATCCACCAGTTCCACGGCGAAGACGCGATGGGCATTTTCGTGAACGGCGAAAAGGTCGATGAAATGCCGGATTGGAACGAGCTTCTGCCGGCGCACCATCAGGAGGAAGACGAGGAAGAAAGCGACGAACCGGATATGATGCCAGACGAATGGGATCGATCCGATGACGAAGAGTTTGGTGAAGGGCACGTTGTTATTGCCGGAGGAAATCTGGCGATCAACCAAGTTGCGATCACAGTTGCCTGGGTTGATGCGCCTGTTATCGCGGTGGGCGGAAAGTCCGTCAGCCTGACCGTCGTCAGCCAGGTCGCAGTTGTGTCCGATATCGATGAAGGCGGGCCGGGCGTCCAAAGCGATACCAATGTGATTCAAGCGTCCTACATTGGGACCGAAGCCAGTGAAGAATGGTGGCAAGACGACAGTGTCGTAGAACCGGGTATTGATCCGATTGTCTCTGTTACCTGGATTCAAGGTGATCTTTGGGTCACAAACTTCATAAAACAGGTGATCGACGCCACGGATATCGACAAGATCAACACTGAAATCTCGGCCTCAACCAGCCTGTATGCGCTTGGTGACAACATACTGACCAACGTGACCAACATTGTTCAGTTGGGCAATTTTTACGATCTGATCATGATCGGCGGAAACATGATTTCGGTCGACCAGCTGCACCAGACCATTGTGCTGATGGATGATGATGTCTTTGATGGTGGAACACCGGATGAGGCTGATGACAATCTGGTCATGAACCAGGCCTCGTTGACAACCACTGGTGAAGACACATTCGAGGAGATGGACATTCCGCATGCAGAGGCCATGCCGCTGCAGCAAGTCGACCGCGAAGCATTTGAGGATGCGCTGACAAACAATCCTGAATATGCCGGAATGGAGTTGTTGCGTGTCCTGAAGATCGAAGGCGATCTAGTGCAGGTCAACGCGATAGAGCAAATTACTATTTTGCAGGATCAGGATGATCTCTCGGTTGATGGTGCCGTGGTTCAGGGGGCAGGAAATGCTTTGCTGAACTCCGCCAGCATCACCAAGGTTGGTGTTGACTCGACCGTGATGGCGGCCGGTGGTGAGTACTCAGACCTTTTGTTGCATCAGGCGTCTTTGCTCGACCTTCCCGACGAGAATTTGGCTGCGGAAATTACCAATGAGGCCATTGCGATCATCATGGAAGAAACGGCAGCAACTGGCGAAAATGCGATCGCTCAGGCGCAGTCCAACCTTACTCCATCCGAGATGGCCGGCGGCGATGATGCGCTGCAGACCATGTTGGCGTGAATTACCTACCTGTTTTGGTCAATCCGTGTTAGCTTAATGACTGTGTTTGTTGCGAGTGCCCCGAAAGTTTAAAAATGTCGATTAATTTTTCGTCGCGTCGTTCTTCTGATGCCAGCCCGCTTGATATTAAGGGCGTTGGTACGCTTCCGCAGCCAAATGGCGAGGATGCTGTACCTAAATCAGCGAAGGCGCTCAGTTTGCGTCTCAATGAAGAAATGCGTGTTCCAGATTCTACAGATGGTCCGAAATTGACTGCAACGCGGGACGATCCCGTTGCAGCCAAGTCTGCGCCGCACGAGAAACAAGAATCCAAACCCAAATCGGAACCACCAAGCCGCGCCGCGTCTTCCCCCCGGCGCGAGCAGCCGCAGCCCGCCGAAGACAAGAACACACAGGGCCGTGGCGCTGGGGTGGCCGATGATGCCAAGGGTCCCGATCCTGATACCGCCAAGGAAACGACCGCGCGGATGTCCCCCGACTCGCGTTCGAATGGCGGTGAACGTATAGGTGCCACTATCGAGGCCAAGGCGAACGAGCCGATGCAGCTCCGAAAATCCGGCGGCGGTGACGGCAAAGGGCCACCCCAGACATTCCACAAGCGGACGCCGCCTGAAGATTTTCAGAACACCTTGCGCACGTCTCTGCGAGCGATTTGGCGCAACCTCGCGTTCATTTTGGTTCTGACCTGCGCAACGAATATTCTGATCCTGGCGATCCCGATTTATCTGTTTCAGATCAGTGACCGCGTGCTGACCAGCCGGTCGCTGGATACGCTGATCATGCTGACGACGATTGTTGCCGGGGCTGTGATCTTCCAGGCGGCTTTTGACGCCGTGCGTCGATTTATGTTGATGCGCACGGCAGTTGAAGTCGCCGCTCGACTGGGCGCGCCGGTATTGAGTGCCGCTGCCCATGCGTCGTTGCACGGAAACGGCCGTGAATACCAGACATTAGGTGACCTGCAGCAAGTGCGCGGGTTTTTGGTTTCTGGAACGTTGATTTCGTTCTTGGATGTACCATTCGCGCCTTTGTTCATCTTGATGATCTTCCTTGTACACCCGCAGTTGGGCTCGATCGTCATTGGAACTGCGCTATTGTTGATGCTGATTGCGCTGATCAACCAGAAAACGACCGCCAAACCATTTGCCGAGGCGAACCGAGCGCAGTCGATGGCGAACCAGCATCTGGACTCGATGGCGCGCAACAGCCAGATCATCAACGCGCTGGCGATGATCCCCGAGGCTGTTCGCATCTGGGGCCGGGACACGGCGCAATCCCTGACCTGGCAGGTGCGCGCGCAGGATCGGAACGTGATCTTTGCTGCCATCTCTCGGGCGGTGCGTCTGCTGACGCAGATTGCCATTCTGGGCTGGGGTGCGTATCTGGCGCTTCAGGGCGAGATTACCGGCGGGATGGTCATTGCCGCCTCGATCATCGCCGGACGGGCCTTTGCGCCCATCGAAGGTTCGATCGAAGGCTGGAATTCATTCCTGCTGACACGCGCTGCATTTGGACGGATCAGAAACCTTCTGTCCAACTCTGCCCTGCAATTTGAAAAACTGCGCCTGCCACGTCCCGAGGGGCGGATGGATGTTGAGCGTCTGCTTTACGTTCCGGGCGGCACCAAGCGGGTCGTTCTGAACGGGATCAGTTTTTCGCTGAACCCCGGAGAAACGCTTGCGGTCATCGGAAATTCCGGCGCCGGCAAGACAACGCTGGGAAAAACCCTGGTTGGGTCGATCCTGCCAACGTCAGGCAGCGTCCGGTTGGACCTGATGGATATTCGCAATTGGGATCCGCGTCAGTTTGGCGAAAGCATCGGTTACCTGCCGCAGGACGTTCAGCTGTTCCCCGGCACCATCAAAGACAATATTGGCCGTATGCGCGCTGATGCGACCGATGAACAGATCCACGATGCCGCCGTTCTGGCTGACGTGCACAATATGATCGCAACATTGCCTCAAGGGTATGAAACGGTGGTTGCGGCCGATGGCTCGCCGCTGTCGGGCGGGCAAAAGCAACGTATTGCTTTGGCGCGCGCCTTCTTCGGCAATCCGCGTATGGTCGTTCTGGACGAGCCAAACTCGAACCTGGATGTCGCGGGGGATCAGGCGCTGTCGCGCGCGATCGCCCAAGCCAAGGAAAACAAGATCACCGTCGTTGTGATTACCCAGAAACCAACTCTGTTGAGTGTTGTTGACAAAATCATGCTGCTGACAGATGGCCGCGTCGCGTTGTTCGGTCAGCGTGAACAAGTTCTGCAACAGTTGAATGCCTCGCGCGGCAACAGGCCCGGCATTCAGTCACAGCAGCAAGGGGGGCCAGCATGAACGAACTTGTACCCGTAAACAATGACCCCAACGATCCGACGGTCTGGTATGCCGAGGTTCCGCGTTCAATCCATCGCTTTGTCGTCATCGGTATCATTATGCTGGTCGTCTGTTTTGGCGGCTTTGGCCTCTGGTCATTCAGCGCACCTTTGGCTGCGGCGGTGATTGCCCAGGGCAGTTTCGTGGCAACCGGGCGCAACAAGATTGTGCAGCATCTGGAAGGCGGCATTATCGAGGATATCAAAGTCATCGAAGGCCAGTCTGTTGTTAAAGGGCAGGTGTTGATGACGCTCGACCAGACGTCGGCTGAGTCCAACGAACGCGAACTGTTTATCCGCAAAATTCGCCTTCAGGCCATGACCGAACGTTTGTCAGCTGAATACAACGAGAAGGACCGGCTGGAGTTTTCGCCGGACCTGATCGAAGCGTCGGATGACGTCGAAGTGATGACGATCCTTGACGGGCAAAAGATTAGTTTTGACGTGTCCCGCAAGACATTGCTGAACGATATCGCCCTACTGGAACGCAATATGGAAGCGCTGAAGATCCGCTCCAGTGGTTTTGAAGCGCAGTTGGAAAGTATGATCCGGCGCGCCGAAATCCTTCAGGAAGAATTCGACACCAAACAAGCCCTGTTCGAAAAAGGGCTGGTTCGGAAGGGTGACATCAACACGATCCGCCGGGTCCAGGCCGAGGCCGAGGGTCAGCAGGCGCGATTGACGGCTGAAACCGCCGAAATCAATCAGATGATTTTGAAATACGAAGAACAGATTACCCGTACCCGTTCCGCCTATCGCGAGGCTGCGCTGGATGAATTGGGCGTGATCGAAGCCGATCTGGAAAGTGTTCGGGAGAAGGCGCGGCAGGCCCGCAGCGTTCTGGATCGTGCAGTTGTCCGCGCTCCGGTGTCGGGAACTGTGGTGCGTCTGCACTATCACACAGCAGGCGGTGTTATCGAAACCGGTGAGCCCATCGCGGAAATTCTGCCATCGGACGCGCCTCTGATCATCGAGGCACAAGTTCCCCGGACAGAAATCGACAGCGTGGTGACGGGCCAGCAGGCGACAGTTCGACTGGTCGCGCTGAACCAACGTACCACGCCGGTGCTAAGCGGCGAGGTCTTCTATGTTTCAGCGGACGCGCTGGTCGAGGATTCAACAGGTGTCCCGCAAGAAGTCTATCTGGCCCGCATCTCGCTGGCGCCGGAAGAAATGGAACGTGTTCGTGGCTTCATCCCGACCCCGGGTATGCCTGCCGAGATCATGATCCAGACCGAGGAACGCACTTTTGCGGCCTATATCGCAAAGCCTGTGACAGACAGCATGTCACGCGCCTTCCGCGAGCACTGATCGCCCAATTGGGCGATCTGACTGCGCTTTCTCGTTATTGCGTGCTAGCATCTGGTGGAATTCACCAGAGGGGACGTTTCATGCCATTAACCGTTAGCCAAATGATGGAAGCAGCAAATGCTACTGTCGAACGGATTGATACAGACACAGCCAAGGATTTGATCGGGCAGGGCGCACTGCTGCTGGACGTCCGCGACGCTGTTGAATTGCAGCAAACCGGCCGGGCCAAAGGGGCGCACCACATCCCGCGTGGCATGCTGGAGTTCCGAGCTGATGATGCACTGCAGTCCCACGACCCGGAAATGCGAAAGGACCGCCCGATCGTGCTGTATTGCGCGGCCGGTGGACGGGCGGTGCTGGCCGGCAAATTGTTGAAAGATATGGGTTATGAGCAGGTCTACAACCTAGGCGGTCTGGGAGATTGGGCCAGTGGCGGTGGTGAGGTTATCTGATCATCAGATGTTTAGCGGTCGAATACTGACGCAGATCAATGCGTCTGATATTCCGATTGTGTAATGTGATTGTCGGGCTTCAAGAAAAAGGAAGACGGACAATGCTACGTTTGGCCGCCATACTGTACTCTCTGATCGCAACTGCCATGGCCGGATCGGCTGTCATCGCCGTGTTGTCCGCTGGACTGGTGTCAACGATTGCAATCATATCCGCAGCCGCGGCTGGTTGCGTGGCCGCATTGCCGGCGTCCTGGTTGGTGGCGAAACGATTGTACCAGAGCGAAGCCTGATCAGGCGTTCAGAAAGGTCCTGACCGCGGCCTCGAACTCGCGTGGTTTCTCTGCGTGCAGCCAATGGCCAGCGCCGGGGATTTTGGCAAAACGCGCTGAAGGAAACAGGGCGCGGATCGTATCGCGGTGCTGGGGCAATACGTAATCGGAAGCGCCCCCAGACAGGAACAGGGTTGGGCCATCCCAAGAGGCGCCCGTTTCGGGAAAGCCCATGATCTTCGGCATCTCGGCGGCGAGTGTGTCGAGGTTCAGAAGCCAGCGTTGCCCCTTGATGTCGAGGGATTGTGTAAAAAAGCTCTGAAGCGCTTTCTCGACGCCCAGCCCAGCCAGTTGTGCTTCGGCGTCCGAGCGTCTTTCGATTGTGGAAAAATCGACCGCACGCATAGCCTCAATGAACTGGATCTGGCTGTGTGAATAGGTGACAGGCGCAATGTCCGCCACCACCAGTTTGCGAACCAAATCGCCGTGGCTCAGGGCCAGCATCATAGCGGCCTTTCCGCCCATCGAGTGCCCGACAATGTCGGCTTTGCCGCCAAAATGCCGGATTACCTCGGCCAAATCGTCCGCCATATCGGGATAGCCGTGCTGGTCGGTCCAGTCGCTGTAGGCATGGTTGCGCATATCGACGGCCACAACCTGTCTTTCATCCGACAACCGACGGGCAATGACTCCCCAATTCCGGGCGGACCCATATAGCCCATGAGCAATCAATAAAGGAGGATTCGCGGTCGGCTCGCCGTGGATAATCGTGTTCAGCATGTTGGTGTGATACCTGCCGCAGTTTGAAACGACCAGCCCCCATTGTCGCCCCTGCGGTCAAAGGGTACATTCCGCGCGCAGGAGGCCGCGTCATGTCGCAGACTACAGATATCCAAAGCCAGATCGCGCAGACAGTTCAATTGCTGCGCGCAAAGCTGGGTGTGAAGGACAAAACGTTGACGGCCTCCGTTCGAAAGGCCAAGCGCCGTTTGCCGCGCCGTATCTACAAACAGGCGATGATGCTGGCTAGCGCTGAGCAGATGGCTGCCCATCCCAAGCTTCGTTTGGTGCTGGATACACCGAAATTGGTCCAGGCATCAGAAGAGGTTCAATCACATCTGAGCGGCATCAACCTTGCAGATCGCCGATGGGGTTGGTTCCTGAGCTTTCTGGGATCGCTGGCTTTAGGGTTTCTGGC
Organism: Ruegeria sp. CE8; assembly: GCF_056537465.1. NCBI lineage: Bacteria > Pseudomonadati > Pseudomonadota > Alphaproteobacteria > Rhodobacterales > Roseobacteraceae > Ruegeria > Ruegeria sp. CE8. The sequence goes on along the minus strand of NZ_JBQFRP010000005.1, from coordinate 230 downwards.
GTTGGCCGTATTGGCGGTGGTCGTTCTGCGTTGGCGCGGTTTTATCTGACCGCGCTCACCTCTGTTCCAATGAAAAACGGCGCCCTAGGGGCGCCGTTCTGATCATTAGTTACTATGAATCTTACAGGTTCGGGTAGATTGGGAAACGGGCGCAGAGTTCGGCGACTTCGGCTTTGACCTTTGCTTCGACCGCGCCGTTGCCGTCTTCGCCATTGGCAGCCAGTCCGTCG